>JANXHP010000038.1 GCA_024958795.1 Candidatus Poseidoniaceae archaeon
TTATTGATGGCTCCAACATCTAGACCTCTGCAATTGGAGGAAGATCATTCACAATGGAATCTAAACGCCACTGACCCATCGATGATAGATGCTACTGGAGGTGTGCATCGTTCAACAATATTCATGGAGGATTCAAATGGAGAATCTATGCCATACATTTTACGTGGTTTTGATGAAGGATTCTCACAACATGGAGGGCTCCCTCTACACATATGGGATGAAAGTTTAGGTCACACAGAAAAGGATGCGTGGAATTCAATTGGAAATCGCAACGACATAGTCTTCATTGACGCTTCCTTTGGACTTGAATCTACTTCTCAAGAAACAGCACTTGTTCCGTTGAGTTTTTCAATTGGAGATTCAATTTTACTAATTGAAAGTTCTAACCCTGCAAATACTAGAATTGTGCAAGTTGGAGGCTTCTTAGAACAGTCCTCATATTTGTTTTCAGCAGGAATTTGGATGAATGATGAAATAGTGGTAGAGCAGTTTTCAGGAAAGTTAGAACGATTGTATGTTAGTGTCCCAGATAATGCTCATCCGAGTGAAGATTTTGACACTTCAAATCTAAAATCATTCACTGTTACTGGAAAACCGAGTGATGCAAGGTTCGCTGCAGTCGAAGTTGCCGAACATCTTGAACAAGATCTATCCGGTGAAGGAGTAACAGTATTGATTTTATCAGACGAGGTTTTGCTAATACAATCACTTGTGTTAGCAATTTTAGCAATTTTTGAAGGATATTTAGCACTTGGTTTGATAGTGGGAATTGCTGGAATCGGAGTAGTAACAGTTCGTTCAGTATCAGAAAGAAAGCGAACAATTGGTGTTCTTCGAGCCTTAGGCTATCGTTCACGTATGGTGACAATTTCATTCTTGATTGAAGTTTCTTGGGTATCAGTACTGGGGATGCTGAATGGTGTTATCGTTGCAATTGGATTCCATAGAGCTCTTTATACCGCATTTTGGCAATCCCAGGGGGCAGAATTCACCCTTCCTTGGAATTCGATATTGGTGGTATTCTTTGGAGGGTGGTTATTGGTATTAATTGCAACTGCAGCCCCTGTTAGTAAGGCGGCGAAAACTTCACCTTCAGCAGCGTTGAGAGATTATTGATATTTTGATATTCGAATGAAATTGAGATAATTATTTTATCTGTTTTTGACGATTTTCATTCTGAAAAGTAGATAAATATATTTGAGAGGCACTATTACCATTCAAATCTCACAAATAACCTGCTCTAGTAATGGTAAAAAACGCTGTACTGAATGGCATTACATGCATGGTGGGGACTATACATTGTCAGGAGTCGCCAATCACTTTATCTCGCTATAGTATAAATACGAAGCATGAAGTGGTGAACTTCACCGAACCATCGGAGGTATGAATATGCGAAAAATGACCCCTATGATTCTCGTCGCTTTGATGCTTGCAAGTATTTTTGCAAGTATTGACTTCGCCGAGTTAGAAGAAACGGTGGTAATTGAGGAAGCAGGTGCCCGAACAGGCGCTGATGCTGAAGCAATTGCCATTACATCACCGAAAGAAACAAGTTGTACACAAAACGGCTGTCGAAACCAACTAAAAGTTGGTGAAGCGACAAACTTTGCTGCATTCATTAAGAATAGCGGCGATACTGCAATCGAGGAAATGGGTTACGCTGTAACTGTTTACCTAGATGACGGTAATGGTAACGCTGGAATGATAGCCAAAGACCTACAAGGTAACGACCTAAGTTGGGAAAATGGCAATGTCGTTTGTGACGATGTATTGGCTTGTCCAACACAGAGTCTAGCCGCAGGGGCAATCCTCGATGGAGGAAAAACAACTCTTCAATATATGGGATCTGACATTCAATGGATTCCAATAGCTGGAGACTATATCGTTGAGGTTGTAGTAAATGCACTCGATGATGCAGACCCTGGTAATGATGTTCAACAAATCACAGTTTCAGTAATCGACTGGGTCGATATTGCGATTGATATCTCATGGGATAATATCGAAGGTGATGTAATGACTGGTTCAGGAGATCATCCTTTCACATTAACAGTTACATCAAATGGCTCTGCTGACAATGGATTCAATCCAAGAAATGTATCAGTTGTTCTAAAGGTTGCAGGAGACCTTTCTGGTGCACAAGATTCTAGCGGAACCGACATATTCGGAACCAACACACTAATCGCTGGAACAAGCGGTCAAATGGTTGAGACATTCCGTCATGGAGAAGATCCAAATAACGTGACAAATGAGTCAAGAACTGTATTGAATTATCAAACAGTTTGGACATATCAAGGAAGCGTAGTACCTGATACATCCGGTGAGGATGCAGCATACTCAATTGAAGCATCTTTGCAAAGTTATGTTGATTATGATGCATTTGAATCATGTTGGGAAACATTCTCGGAAAACAACTCAGAAAATGGAACTACTGAAACAACATGGTATCACATGTGTGAAGATACATTCACTAATGATGATTATCCAAACTCAAATGCAGATGCAATTACTGGTGCTCTAAACAATTACCATGATATTCGTATTACAACTCTTACAGTTTACCAAGGATACAACGCTGATGGAACAGGTGAACCAACTTACTCTATCAGTGATGGACAAACTGGTGACTTGAATGTTGGAACATCTAGAGTGCATGTGCAAGTTGAACATCGTGGAAGTGATATTTCGTCATTATATGATTGGAATGTCACATTCACTACTACAAAAGATGGTGATTCAAATTCTCAAGTAAGTTTACTCATAGGTGATTGTATGGATGGAGTCCCTCCAGCATACCAACATGCACAATTAGGAGACGACCCATCGGTTATGCCTCCAGCACAACTTCCATCCTTAACCGGATTTGCTTGTGATATTGTAACTCTTGAAGAAGGAACTTACACCTTTGAAGCAGATTTGTCTATGGACGGAAAGAACACTGACCAGCGCCCTTCAAACAATCATAGGAGTATGACTCTTGATGTTGTAAACAATCTTCCGATGATCACATCATTTGATTTGAATACTGCTGGCAACCTAGTAGTAGGCCAAGAAGAACTTCTTCAGATGTCAGTTGAAGCATTCGATGTAGATGAACCATCAGGTGAAGATCTTGCATACAGTTGGGCTTATCAAGGAGGCTCTCTACCAGGATGTGGTGGAAATGGTGGTGCAGGAACCGTTTGTCAATTCCCGATTGTAAATGAATATGTAACTACATTCGCAGTTACTGTTACCGTTACTGATTCACAAGGTGCTTCAGTCAGCGAGGAAATGATGTTGGAGATTTGGAACAATGCTGTAGGCGGTGCAACAACTGACTCAGGCATCGAAGTTCAATATGCAATACAGTACTGGGCAGTAAGCGACTTTACTATTACTGCATCCGATGGAGACTTAAGTGCATTTGAAGATCAAGAACTACCTGGATATACAGGTACCTATGACGCAATTGGTGTTGTCGCATATGCACCAGACATGTCATTAACTGCAACTGATGTTCTATCACAATCATTGACAGTAATATTTGACAAGACTCTAGGTGCAACATCACTTTGGTATGTAACTGATTCAGGAATCTGGCAATCTATGTCAACAACTGCAGAAGATGTTGATGGAACCACTTCTAAGTTTGAAGTGAGTCTACCAGCAGACAGTTCAACACTACCTTCAGGTAATCTAGTATTAATTGGTGCTGCTCTAGAAGAAGCAGCAGTTCCAGTTGCAAGTATTTCAGCCTTCGATGCATCAGCAGGTAAGGGTGGAGCATTGGTAATGAACTGGAACGTTTCCACATTACTACTTGCATCTGATTCTGAAAGGATTGGAATTTGTGCAGGTTCACCCACATGTGCTGACCCATTCATCACTAACGCAGTTCCTGGTGCAAAAACATACACTTACTCTGGTGCTAACACAGTACACGGAGAAACATACTATGTTGGAGTAGCAATTTGTAATGATGCTGGATGTAGCACTCCTGTTGGTACAGGAATGATAGTTGCTGATAAGGGCGTTGATGGCGGTGTATCTGCTATGAACATGGCCGTACAAGCAGTTGGAGAAGAATGGACAGTCTCTTGGGCTGCAACTGGTGAAACATTCGATGTTGATCACTGGAATGTATGCTACCAAAAGTCAGACTCATTCGATGCAGCAAACATGCCATCACAATGTGTTTCAACAACAAGTGCAACTGATACAACAATTAACATTGCAATGCCTACCGCTGAAGGAACATGGGATTACTACTTCACTGCAGTACCTGTAGATGCACTCGGTAACTCTGAGTCAGCTGCAAGTATGAACAGTATTGAGTATCATAGAGATGTTACAATCACCGACCCTGGTGATGGTGGCACAGTAGGTGCTGGAAGTGGCTCTGATGGTGTTCCAGGTTGGACCTGGGGACTAATCGGTGGTTTGCTACTTGTTGCAGTTGTCGTAAGCGCTGGAATACTCCGCCGTGGCGATGATGGTGACGAAGGCAAAGATTGGGATTACTGATCTTTAGAACGCACGTCTAACAAATCAATTCAGACACTTGCCTGCGGGCACAGTGTTTATTCGCCAAGAGGGTCGCTGAGGCGGCTCTCTTGGCCCCCCCTTCTCCTTTTCACTATTCCTTTTCTTTGAGGAAATTAGAACTTCGATAATCAACATATTTCATATGGATCATTTCCAATGAAATTGTTTTCAATTTATGAAA
>JANXHP010000034.1 GCA_024958795.1 Candidatus Poseidoniaceae archaeon
GCAGTTGCAATCGCACAAACTATGGCATTACAAAAACAAGATTGGATTTTCCCATCATATAGGCAACCAGGAGCTCAATTCGTAAGAGGAAGAAGTATGGTCAGTATGATTTGTCACTGTATTGGTAATACAGAAGATAATGTCAAAGGAAGACAAATGCCTGTCCATTATACTTGGAAAGAAGGAAGATTCATCTCTATTTCAAGCCCTGTTGGAACTCAATTCTCACAAGCGGTTGGAGTTGCGATGGCCAGTGCATACAAAGGTGATGATGAAGTTTGTATCTCATGGTTAGGTGATGGTACTTCTGCCCAAGGTGATTATCACTATGCACTAAACTTTGCTTCAACTTTTAAGCCGCCTGTCATCTTGAATGTAGTAAATAACCAATGGGCAATTTCTACACATAGAAATTTAGCAACTGGTGGAAGAACTTTCGCTGAACGCGGATTAGCATATGATATTCCTAGTTTCAGAGTTGATGGAAACGATTTCCTTGCATTATACAGTGTTACACAATGGGCTCGTGACCGCGCTGCTGCTGGATTAGGTCCAACACATATTGAGGTCTACACATACCGTGCTGGACCGCATTCTTCGTCTGATGACCCTAGTGTCTATCGTCCTGCGGACGAATTTGACGCTTGGCCTGGTGGCGACCCTATTGAGAGACTAAGACAACATCTTGTCAGCAATGGAGATTGGAATGATAAGAAAAATGCAGCCCTAGAAAAGAAAATTGACGATGAGGTAATGGCTGCATACAAGGAAGCATGCACATTTGGAGATTTAGCCAGTGGGCCATATCCTCCAGCTAGTACAATCTTTACCGAAGTATACGAAACTGTACCTTGGCATATTCAAGAACAACGCGAGGAGTTAGGGAAGTGATATCATGACACAAATGAATATGATTGCATCTCTAAACTCAGCACTACGCTGTCAATTAGAAAAAGACCCAAATATCGTCATCTTTGGTGAAGACGTTGGGTACTTTGGTGGTGTTTTTAGAGTAACCGATGGATTGCAAAAAGACTTCGGGGCTCACCGTGTATTTGATGCACCTCTTGCTGAAGGCGGTATTGCTGCAATTGCAATGGGAATGGGTTTGAATGGATTACGCCCTGTTGCAGAAATCCAATTCGCAGATTATATTTTCCCAGCATACGATCAAATCGTTAATGAAATTGCAAAAATAAGACATCGCTCTGGTGGAGAATTCTCAGCACCATTGACAATCCGCACCCCAGCGGGTGGAGGAATCAAAGGAGGCCATCATCACTCGCAATCTCCAGAGTCTCAATTTACTCATACTCCTGGATTGAAGGTTGTTTATTGCTCAAATCCATACAATGCCAAGGGATTATTGACCAGTGCAATTGAATCAAATGACCCAGTAATATTCTTTGAACCAAAGCGTTGCTACCGCGGTCCATTCTATGGAGATCCGCATGATGTTCCTACATGGAGTGGTCATCCTGATGGTGAAGTTCCTGAAGATTATTATTCAATTCCACTTGAACAAGCAAGAATTGTTAGAGAAGGTGAGGCTTGTACAGTAATCGCTTGGGGAACCATGGTTCATGTAAGCGAACAAGCGATCAAAGACTCGGGTATTGATTGTGAATTAATTGACTTGCAGACATTGGTTCCTTGGGACAGAGATACTGTAGTTAATTCAATTAAGAAAACAGGCCGATGTGTAATTGTTCACGAAGCACCAAAAACCTCAGGGTTTGGTGCAGAGATGAGTGCATCAATACAAGAGAGATGTTTCTATCACCTAGAAGCACCAATTCATCGAGTTACCGGATGGGATACACCTTTCCCGCATACTACAGAATGGGACTATATGCCAAGTCCAGAAAGAATCGCAGAAGCAATAAAGAAAACACAGGAGGAATGAAACATGGGAATTTTTGCATTTAAAATGCCAGATATAGGAGAAGGAGTAGTTGAAGGAGAAGTTGTTGAATGGATGGTCGCTGTTGGCGACTCTGTCAAAGAAGATGACCCAATCTTATCGGTTATGACTGATAAAGCAACAGTAGAAATTCCATCACCAGTTGATGGTACTGTCAAAAGTATTGTCGGAGATGCAGGTGATATTCTACCAGTTGGAGTTGTATGTATTGAATTTGAAGTAGATGGTGATGGAAACGCATCTACTGATGATACTCCTGCAAAGAAAAAGAAGGAAGCAAAACCTGAGCCTGTTGTAGAAACAAAGGCTAAGCCTGCACCTGTGGAAACTCCAGCACCAGCAGCACCTGCTGTTGCTAAATCTTCAGGAACAAAAGCACTTGCAAGCCCTGCAGTTCGCCAACGCGCTCGTGAAGCAAATATCAATCTCGAACTTGTTGCTGGTTCTGGTCCTGGTGGAAGAATCTCTCATGGTGACTTAGATGCACATATTGCAGGTGGTTCAAGTGCCACTCGTTCAGCACCTATCGGTTCTAGCGCTAAGGTTGAACTAAATGGAACAGAAGAACACAAAGTCATCGGTTTGCGTCGTAAGATTGCAGATAGTATGATGGCTTCATACAGCACTATTGCTCATTTCTCATACTTTGAAGAAGTCGACATTACTGCGTTGGAAGAACTTCGTCAACATCTAAATGCAACACGTCCAGAAGGTGCTCCAAAACTAACATACTTGCCATTCATTATGCTAGCATGTGTCAAGGTATTGGCCGAGAGTCCTGAATGTAATGCATTATACGATGATGAGGCTGGAGTTGTAACACGACATCAAGCCGTTAACTTAGGAATTGCAACTCAAACTGATCGAGGACTTTACGTTCCTGTTGTCAAGCATGCAGAAGCAATGGATATTTGGCAAGCTGCACAAGAAATGGTTCGTGTAACCAGTGCAACAAGAGATGGTAAAGCCGGAGCTGATGAACTAAGTGGTTCTACTTTCACAATTACAAGTCTTGGAAGACTTGGTGGATTAGGAGCAACTCCAATCATCAACAAGCCAGAAGTTGGAATTCTTGGAGTTCACAACGCTAAGGAACGCGCTGTGGTTAGAAACGGAAGTGTAGTTATTCGTCGTATGATGAATCTATCTTCTTCTTGGGACCACAGAGTAGTCGATGGACATGATGGTGCAACAATGGTTCAAAGATTGAAGACATACTTAGAAAATCCAGCAACTATCTTCATGTGAGAGGTGTAAATATGCAGACTAAAAAATGTCAAGTATTGGTAATAGGTGCAGGTCCAGGTGGCTATGTTGCAGCAATTCGTGCAGGACAACTTGGACTAAAGACGATAATTGTAGAAGCAGAAAGAGCTGGTGGAACTTGTCTCATTAGAGGATGTATTCCAAGTAAGGCGCTGATTCATGCTGCACATACATTCCACAACTTAGCACAACACTCTAGTGATGATGGCCATATGGGCATCACAATTCCAGGTCCTGCTGAATTAAACATGTCTGGCCTAATAGGCTGGAAAGAAGATATTGTTGACAAATTGAACAAAGGTGTAGAGCATCTTCTCAAGAATGCTGGTGCAGAATTGATTACAGGATGGGCTGAATTTCAAGATGCTAAAACTGTCAAGGTTGGTGAAGGTAAAGATGCGATTATTATTCAGGCTGAAAATGTAATTCTTGCAAATGGTAGCGTTCCTATTGAACTTCCATTTATGAAATATGGAAATAATGTAATCTCGAGCAGAGAGGCATTAGAATTGCAAGATAAGCCTGCTCACGTTGTCGTTATTGGTGGCGGATATATTGGATTAGAATTAGGAATTACTTACAGAATGCTTGGTTCTGAAGTAACAGTAATTGAAGCAATGGATAGTGTATTACCTATTTTTGATAAAGAATTACGAAGACCTTTGGAGAGATATTTGAAGAAGAATAAAATCAAGGTTAACCTTGGAGTTTTTGCCAAAGGTGTTGAAGATCAAAAGGATGGTCGAACAAAGGTAAATTTCATTGATAAAAATGAGAAAGATGAGGCTAAGATGCAATCTGTTATTGCAGACAAGGTTCTTGTTACTGTAGGCAGGAAACCAAATTCTGAATGTTTGGCACCAACAGGAGTTGCACTTGATGAAAGAGGGTTTGTAAAAGTCAACCAACGCTGTGAAACAAATATGCGCGGAGTATATGCAATTGGTGATGTTACAAATCTCGGAGAAATGTTAGCCCATGTCGCTTCATTCCAAGGTGAGATGGTTGCAGAAATAATTTCAGGAAAGAATCGTGCATACGAACCTGCTGCAGTTCCTGCAATTGTATTCACTGAACCTGAAATCGTTAGTGTAGGACTTTCACCGGATGAAGCAAAGGAAGCTGGACATCCAATCATTATCGGTAAGTTTCCTCTAGCAGCAAATGGTAGATCACTTACTCAAGAGGCGGAAAAAACTGGTGGATTTGTAAGAGTTGTCGCACGCGAGGATGACCATCGCATACTCGGAGTACAAGCTGTTGGAACTCATATCTCCGAATTAGTTGGAGAATGGACGCTTGCAATAGAGATGGGAGCAGTATTGGAAGATATTGCTGCAACAATTCACGCTCATCCAACAATGACAGAAATGACTCATGAAGCAGTTCTTGCAACATTAGGTCACGCAATTCATTCAGCATGATGTTGAATCTAATTGACCTTGAAAAGGGGGCCTATGAGCGAGGTGAATTATGAAGAATTTGAGAAGAAACAGAACTCAGCTCAGGAACCTCGCTCATAGGACTTAAGAGTCCCGAGCAAAGACTTTCTTAGCCCACTCAATATAATGTATACAATATTTTAAACAATAAAATACAAATCAACTTAGTAAATAATTCCGTTTTCCCAACAATGACATATAACCGCTACATTTGAAGTATATGACTTGTACGAAATAGCATGGCTAAAACATCAACCGTTATTTCGATCGCAATAATCATGCTACTGCTAGCATTGGCACCTTCCATTGAAGGAAAGCCAACTGGTAAGCATAACACCAGTGCTGGCTGCACATGCCACTATGGAGGAACTGCTACTCCTGGTCACAATTTCCCATCAACATATACGCCTGGCCAGTTATACAATATTCAAATTACCATACAAGGTGGTGTTGTTGGTGCTGAAGGAGGATTTTCATTAGATGTCGATAAAGGCGCATATTCCAATAATGGGCCAGATGTGTCATTTTCTGCTACAAGTGCAACTCATACAAACCCAAGCGCACGAAATTGGATTTTTGACTGGACTGCCCCACCTGCAGGAAGCGGCCCAGTAGCCGTTGAATTAGCAACTTTGACTGCAAATGGAAATGGTGCAAACACTGGTGATGCATGGGGAACTACAACTCATACAATCAATGAATTGGTTTCAAACCAACCTCCTAGTGCATCAAACGTCCAAGTTTTCTCTTCTTCTACATCCAGTAAAACAAATGTGGTTGAAGACACTTCTATCGGAATTAGTTATACT
>JANXHP010000014.1 GCA_024958795.1 Candidatus Poseidoniaceae archaeon
TTCTTGACGCGAAATTGAACATTCTTGAGCAACTGTTTCCCCAGTATTTCCCATGTGAATATTATCATAGACATCCCATAGTCCGTCATGTATCATTGAATCGACGAGTTTTGAATCGCCTATTTTCTCACTACCTCTTTGCCCCATCATCAATTGAGGAGCGTTGGTCATACTTTCCATACCTCCTGCGATGATTACGTTATACTCTCCTGAGCGAATGCTGTTTGCAGCAGTCATTGCAGCCTTAAGTGAAGACCCACAAACTTTGTTCAATGTCATACAAGGTGTTGAAACCGGTAACCCTGCTCCCAATGCGACTTGGCGTGCAGGGTTTTGACCTGCTCCTGCCTGTAGTACTTGACCAAAAATCACTTCGTCAACAATTCCTGAATCAGGATTGAGTTGCATTCTATTACACAACTCCTTGACACTGAGTATTCCCAATTCCACTGCCGAAAATTGGGACAAGGTTCCCCTGAACTTACCTATTGGCGTACGAGCGACAGCACAAATGGCTACACGCGGCAGGGTCATAGCCATGCGAGTAAAAGCACACCTTTCAATGTGATGCTGAACAACAATTGCCTTGAGAAGCCTTGATGAAGCAAACCTGCTCGGCCCATCATGGCCAAATTCAAGACCGGTTTCGAACCGACGCGAGCAAAAAACGAAATGAGACATGTAGAAGTTGAAATTGATTTTACACCAAATGCACTTGCGTCAATTCTTTACAGGCAGGGAGATACTGTAATATTAGCCTGTGTTACAAAGGAATCAAGACTACCTGGATGGTTTCCAAGAGATTCTACTAAGGGTTGGGTACATGCTGAATATTCACTATTGCCAGGTTCTACCGATTCACGCTTCCGTCGCGAAAGAAGGGGAGCGAAGGGGAGAACTCAGGAAATTGAACGCCTTATTGCTCGCTCATTACGTGCTGCTGTAGACTTAGAAGCTCTAGGCCCTATTGCACTAAATGTTGATTGTGATGTTCTAAACGCAGATGGTGGAACTCGTTGCGCATCAATTACAGCAGGAAACATTGCATTAAGATTAGCAGTTCGAAGACTGATTGCCAAAGGTGTTTGTCTTCCAAAGGACCTTCGCCCAACTTTTGAACAGCAAAAGGAAGGGAATTGGTCTGCTCCAAAACTATCTGGTATTGAAGCAAGTAACCATGAAAACGCTGTGATCCCTCATGATTTAGCCGCAATATCTGTTGGATTGATAGACCATGAAGTTTGGTTAGACCTAGATTACCTACTGGATTCTAATGCAGATGTTGACATGAATGTCATCAAAACCGCTGATGGAAAATATGTTGAAATCCAAGGAACTGGGGAAGAATCTACATTCTCTGGTGATGAGTTATTAGCACTACTCGGAAGTGCAGATGGTGGCATAGAAGCATTGTTTGATGCTCAAAAATTGATTCTTGAAGGTATAGAGTAATTGTTTGTCCTCAAGAGAAGTCAAGCACTACAACAAAAGCCTTGATATGGCGAGGGGGCTCGCCAACATCTACGGGTAAGTAGCTTAGTTGGGAGAGCGCGGCACTGAAGATGCCGAGGTCGCTGGTTCAAGTCCGGCCTTACCCACCAACTGTTTTATTACTCGCGAATCGCATTCATCATGTTGCTTTGTGGAACTAATTTTTGTTGATATCAAGAGTATACTTCATGTGCTAATGCCTTTCTTCGTAAAATATGGGAAAGGCGGCGAGCGGGGGAGAGATGCCCAAGGAAAGCCAAGACCCTGAGACAAAAAGCCGTGATAAGACTGCAAAGGAACTCTCAACAATACGCCGAAGAAGAACTCAAGACAACAAATCATTTTTGAGTAGCAAAGAAGATTATGTTCTTTTTGCAGGTATTGCATACGGTGGTGTTTTCGCTATACTATTATTCGCAATGTCTTCTGGAATGTTAGGCAACACTACCTCAATTGACCACGAAGCGTCGAACACTGCATTGGACATAGGTGGTGAATGTGAGGAAATCACAGATGAACCTTGGTTGCACATTTTCCCTGATAATGACCGTGAATTATTTTCAATTGCAGGACATAATCTACCTGAAGGAATCGCAGTGCTGAATTATACAATTATAGAGGTACATGAAGCAAGTCAAGTTGTTGTTTCTTCTGAAGAAGTATTGAGAGGAGTTGCTGGAGAAGGAGAAGGAGCCGCAGGACGAGCAGCTCACCGAGCGCCCTATTCACAACTAGAACCTGGCCATTATGAAATCATTTTACGCGTTTCTGTATATAATAATTCAGACATTCCAAACGCAACAATTGTTGATGGTGGAGAACAAATAAGCAAGGAGATAATATTTGAACTTGAAGAAAGTGAAAAGAGTTTTGACTTCCTCCCATTCGTTTCAAGTGACATTATTAGAGACATTAGAATCACTGACCAAGGCGCTAGGTCTTGTTGGGGTGTACAAGATTTAGGTGACTGGGGCTATCTATTGATGGGGGCAGAATTAGGTGGTGGCAGAGAAACTGCAATGTTAACTGGCGGTTCTGCTGGTATCCCTGCATGGTGGATGGCATTTATCTCACTTTCACTTTCAGTTATTTCTTTGATGGTATTATACCCTATTACATACAAAGTATATCATCAAGAAGCTGACGATATGTTGTCGCGTTCCCACATAACAAGATTAGTTGAAGACACTATAACAAATACTGCAACAAGGTTACAAATTGATGTAGACTGGGAATTGTATAAAATTGAACCTAGAGAGTTATCGATTGACATTATGGTTCCATACCAAAATACTGATGGAACATTCTCAGATAATAGAGATGTTCGCGCAGAAGTATTGAGGGAGATTCTTGATGAGTTTGCAATATTTAGAGTATTCAAGCCTGTCCAACTAACTGTTAGAACAATAGTTGATGGTCATGTTGCTGACTTCGATTCTGGAGTCGGTATTGGCTCCGCAGGAAGAGAGGCTGAACATTCTGAACAAGATTACACTTCATTCTTCTCCGAATTACATACATTATCTGTAGTTGAAGATGAGGTTAGAGACTCTCTTGATCTATTTTTCACTCGCCGTAATGATGTTAATTTAGAAGGTGCTATTGTTACAAGTGATGACAAAGTAATATTCGTATCCGTGATATACTACCCTACGCAGAGATTTGCTTTCTTTAGATTTAAGAAAACTACTGACCAAATTCAAGATGAATTGTATCAATATATTTCACAACGAAATTCAGACTTACTCGGTAGTCAAGAACTGATAATAAAAACCAGAAATCAAGTTTCAACTCTTGCTGATAGATCTGGTGCTGGTAGAGTAGAGCATAGTGGCTCTGACGACGATAGAGTCGTTGCTATTGCAAAGCAAGACGGGCTGGGTGGAAAGATGTTGCAAACAAAATTCATTGGCAACGCGCTATCCACTGTTGAATATATGGCAAACGAAAAGCGTGATTTCATTAATCGCTGGGGCTTTTGGGGTCTAATAGCTTTCGTATGGATTCCATTTATGGCATCTGGTGTATTGGTTGGCGCAATGTTAGGACTATTGTCAAGAATGAATTTTATGAGAGTATTATTAGCGACTGGGCTTGGTGGTGTTGCTGCTTCAATCACATGGGCATATACTGCGGAAGGTATTGTCAAAGTGATGCACCAATACAAATTGGAAGCGGTTATTCCGTTGGTCATTATTGTGTTTATTATGCTAGCAGTATTCCACATGCGTTCAACAAAAATGCGTAGGCAAACCGAGTTATTTGAGGACACTTTACTCGATAACTTCCACGCTGATGTTCAAGCAAAGTATGGCGGAAACTGAGGTGTTGCATTGCAGTCAATAACCACCCTTGAGGGCAATGATAGCCACGTAGGCGAGTTAGCCGATATTGGCATCATCACCACCAGTGATAGAGCCAGTAGTGGCCAATATGAAGACCAGGGAGGGCCTGCGATTCTAGGCTTCTTTGAGGAGGCAATAAAAAGCCCTGTAAGAGTTCATTACAGATGTGTTAGTGATGAACAGAAAATAATTGAAGAGGCAATAATAGAACTAGTCGATGATGTCGGCTGCTGTGTTGTTGTTACTACAGGTGGAACCGGACCCACAAAACGTGATGTTACCCCTGAGGCTACAACTGCTGTTTGTGATAGAATCTTAGATGGATTCGGAGAACAGATGAGATCAATTTCATTGGCATTTGTTCCTACAGCAATACTATCTAGGCAAATTGGTGGCACTCGGGATACTTGCTTAATATTCAATTTACCAGGTAGGCCAAAAGCGATTAGAGAGACTATTGATGAGATATGGAGGGCTGTTCCATATTGTGTTGATTTGTTAGAAGGTCCATTTATCGATATGAACCTAGATGTTTGTAATGCTTTTAGGCCCAAATCAAAATGAAATCATTCATTGTGTTGGGCGATTAGTTGATGGGCTAGGGTCATCGCCATGTATTGTGAGGGAAGGTTATGCCACGACATGGTAGTGTGTTAATTTGTGGAGCAACAATGGTTACTCCGAGTCAAACTGCTATCGGAGATTTGCGGATAAGTGACGGTATTATTTCTGAAATTTGTTTCGGAGGAGGATTAATGCCGACTGATGATGAACTGCTAATAGATGGTCGCGGCCTACATTTACTTCCAGGCGGAATTGACCCCCAATGTCACTTTAGAGACCCTGGGCAACCTGAAAAAGAAGACTTAGCAAGTGGTAGTGCTGCTGCTGTTAGTGGTGGAATTACATCCTTTCTAGATATGCCAAATAATAACCCATCGATAACGACAATGGAGGGCATGCAAGGAAAGTTGGATACTGCTGCTGCAAAATGTGTAAACAATTATGGATTTTTCATCGGTGCAACTCCTACGAATGTTGAACAGTTACAATTAGCAGTTGGTTCGCCTGAACAACCTCTTTCTATTCCAGGAATCTGCGGAATCAAAGTCTTCATGGGTTCATCAACAGGAAATTTACTTGTAAATGAACGTGAAGCTTTGAAAACTATTTTTGATAATACGGCCGGATTAATCTCTGTTCATGCTGAAGATGAAGAGCGATTAATAAAGCGATTTGAAAGTTACAAGAATAGAACTGATATGGCTGCCCACGCAGAGTGGAGGGATGACATTACAGCATTACTTGCCACTCAACTAGCAGTTGAATTAGCAGATAATAGCGGGCACCGACTACACATCTTACATCTAACAAGTGGATTAGAAGCAGATTGGTTAGCCGATAGAACTCGCCTACCCTCAGAGGGTGGAGAAGGCGCTATCATCACAACAGAAACTTTACCTCAACATTTGACATTTACTGAATCTGATGTTGAAAAAGAAGGAACTAGATTAAAGATGAATCCACCAATTCGCTACCAAGTGGACAAAGAAAAATTATGGCAGCGTATCCATGATGGCACCATACAGTGCATTGCTACAGATCATGCACCACATACTCTTGATTCAAAATCAAAGGGTTTTCCAAACGCTCCTAGCGGAATGCCTGGAGTTGAGACATCCCTCCCTGTTATGCTTACACATGCTAAGAATGGATCGTGTAGTATTGAAGATGTAGTAAAATGGATGTCCACTAATGTTGCTGATTGTTACAATATGGTTGGTAAGGGTAAATTGATTACAGGAGCGGATGGTGATGTTGTTCTAGTCGACCTAGAAAATGAAGTTGAAGTAAGTGATGAAAATACTTGGACACGAGTTGGCTGGAGTCCGTTTCAAGGAAAGAAGTTATTTGGCTGGCCACAAATTACTATCGTTGCAGGTATTCCTGTTTTCAAGCGTGACAAGAGTACTGGGCAAAAAGGTAAATTATTAGTTGAAAAGGGACAAGTCGGCACCCCAATAGTGATGACTCCTTGGCAATAATACGCCTTTTCATGTTGTTGTGAAATTAATTTATTGGAAGGAATAGATATTATTAAAGAGTATTAATGATGATAATAATGAATGATTAATATCAGTTATCACTTAGAGAATAAAGTTCACTATATTTGCTCTCTATGTATCTAATGAAAGCGTCTGGGCTTGGCGGATTGCCAGTTGCCGATTCGATTAATTGGGCAGGCGTCATTACCGAACCTTGATGGTGAATGCGAGGGCGTAGCCATTGTAATAGGGAAGACCAATCACCTTCTGCAATTATTCGGTCAATATCTCCTAAATCAACACTCATTGTCTCTAGTAATTGGGCAGCATATAGATTTCCAAGTGTATATGTTGGGAAATATCCGAAAGCGGCCATAGACCAATGAATATCTTGCAGGCAACCTTCTGAATCGTTTGGGACTTTATTTCCAAACCAATCCTCAAACATATTATTCCAAGTCTCTGGTAATTCCTTAACGGTTAATTCTCCATTGAATAGTTTCTTTTCAATTTCGTACCTTAGCATCACATGCAAATTGTAAGTCACTTCATCTGCTTCTACGCGAATAAATCCTGTTGAGACTGTATTAGCGATTTTGTTCAAAGTTTTCGCATCCCATTGTGGAGAATCTGGGAAGAATTCCCTAAACCACGGATTGGCAACCTCCCAAAATGCTTCAGTACGGCCAATTTGATTTTCCCAAAGGCGGCTTTGTGATTCGTGGACGCCCAAAGAAACTGCTTGACCTCTTGGAGTGAATGCAAACTCACGTGCTAATCCTTGCTCATACAATGCATGCCCTGTTTCGTGCATGACTGCATACAAACATGAAAATGGATCTTTCTCATCGAATCTGGTGGTGAAACGAGTATCTCCCGGCCATAAACCTGCGGAAAATGGATGGGTTGATGCATCCATTCGTCCCGCTTCAAAATCAAAGCCCATTTTGGTTGAAACTTTCTCACAGAATTCCGTTTGTGCTGATATTGAAAACGTTAGATCTTTGGGTAATTGCGGAAGAGGATTGAGTTTTTGTGAGTGAAGGATTTTTTGCAATAGAGGAACTAATTTCTCCTTTAATCCAGCAAATAATGGGTCATAATCTGCAACGGTCATACCTACTTCATATTCATCTAGAAGGACATCGTATGCTGTGGTTTTTATGCCGAAATATTCTATTTTCTGTTTGGTCATGTCCACCAATTTTTGGAGATGTGGTTCAAATGAAGAAAAATCGGAATTTCCTCTCGCCTTTTGCCATCCCAGTAATGCTTCAGAACGAGCTTTCGCGTAATTTGAAACAAATTCACTTGGAAGTTTTATTGATTTGTCGTAAACTCTTCTCATCTCTCTAACATTTGCGGATTGATCATCATCAAGGTCTGCTTTGGTTTCCAATGTTGTCAACAATTCTCCGAGATTGGAATCGGTAATGCGCGAGTGTCTTTCTTTAGCCAACCATGCTAAGATTTCACCACGCACTTCTGCACCTTTTACAGGCATTATCGTCTCTTGGTCCCAACCTAAATGGCCCTGCAATGCGCCTAACCGATAGATATCCTTTACCAATTCAATGAATTCACTATATACGCTCATACCAATAGCGAAAGAGTCTTTCTTCATCAAATACGCGGTGGAAAAATTATCAATTTTTGGCACACATTGAAGTCTTCATGCGGATTGGCTTGTGCATGGTGAGGCCGTTCCGACGAAAAGGAGGAAAGGAACGGCCCCCGATAGTGGATGACGAAGAATTACTCGTAGTCGTTGATGAAAATATTGATGATGATTCTGATAATATCAATGCCGAGGAAAATACTTCAGCAATTGAATTAGAAGATGATAATGTTGATTCAACAATTATTGAGGAATCTGAAGAAGAAACTGTTGACGATATCACTATTTTATTGAAAAACAGTTCGCAAATTGTTATTCGTACTTGTCTAGATATTCGCCGGGCTGACAATGTGCTAATTGTTTGTGACCCTACTACTGGAGAAATTGGTCAATCATTACATGAGGCAGCAATTGAAAGAACTGACCGCGTGTTGCTGATTGTAATGCCAAAAGGTCGACACCATGGTGATGAACCGCCTACTCCTGTTGCAAATTTAATGCGACAACAATCTGTAATTATTGCTCCAACTAGATATTCATTGACCCACACTAGAGCGATTCGTCAGGCACTAAAAGATGGTGCGCGAGTTGCAACAATGCCTGGTATGAATGTTGAAATGTTTACCAAGGGGGGAATCTCAGCAGATTTCACAGAAATCAAGCGCAATATTAGTGATTTATCTCCTATTCTAAGACGTAAAAGAATTGTTAATGTGAAATCAGAAAATGGAACTGATGTTACCTTTGAGGTAAATTGGAGAGAATGGAAAATGGATGATAATGGAATTTGTAATCGCCCAAGGATGCTAACCAATTTACCTGCTGGAAAAGTATTCGTTTTACCGAGAGAAAACAGTATGAATGGGACAATTGTAATCGATGGTTCGTGGGAATCCAACCTAGTTGATGAACCGGTAACTTTCATCATTGAAGAGGGGTTGGTTATTGATGTAAAAGGTGGCTCAATCGCTGCCTCTATCCGTCAAGAGTTCGGTGAAGCTGCGAGAAGGCAAAATGTAAAACATAGAGAAAATGTTTGGACAGTTGCTGAGTTTGGATTCGGAATGAATCCAATGGCAAGGCTACTTGGTAATGTTCTTGAAGATGAAAAGAGATTGGGAACTTGTTATTTCGCTCTTGGCGATAATACATCACTAGGTGGCTCGGCCGCGGTTGGTATTCACATTCCAGGTGTATTGAAAAGTGCAAACGTATGGCTTGATGATACACAGATCATCGGAGATGGGAAACTATTGATGTGATCAAAAACCTGTATTTGGAGAACCACATATTGGACAATGTCTCCAGTTAGGATCTAATCCAATCCCGCAACCACGGCATAATACCCCCGAACGAATAGTGGGTTGAATTTGTGGTTGAGGTTGATTCCATCCTTGTTGTGGCTGTTGTTGTGGTTGGGGTTGATTCCATCCTTGCTGTGGTTGCTGTTGAGGTTGATTCCATCCCTGTTGTGGTTGTTGTTGATTTGATTGAATAGGTCTTGGTTGAGGAGGAACCCATGTTGGCTTTTCCTGATTAGGTTGTTTTTCACTCAATGGCTTACGAACTGGAGCAACCGGCTTTGGTAGACTAGCGGCTTTCTCTCCTGCTGCAGAAGACATGAATTCTGAAAGTGATACTGAGCCGTCTCCATCAGTATCTGCTTGCTTATGAAGAACTGTGGCTTCTTCTATTGTAGTCCCTGTCGCTTCTGCAAGTTCCTCAATTGATAATTGTCCACTTCCGTCAGTGTCTGCAGCAACAAAATGTTCTGCAGCACTAACAAATTCTTCTTGCACAGGTTCATCCACTTCGGTTTCTGTTGCAATTGGTTGAACCTCCTGTGCAACTTCTTCAGCAACTTCTTCAGCGACCTCTTCAACAACCTCTTCAACAACTATTTCGGGTTGCTGTTCCACTATTGTTTCTTCAACTACTGGAGCTATTTCCTCTTCAACCCCAATATTAAATGCGCCTGCAAATGCATCTTGAGTGGCTTTTGCTACTTCCTTTACATTCTCGGTATCAACTTGGACTGGTTGAGTTTCTACTTCCTTAATTACAGGTATTGGAACTTCTTCTACTGCTGTAGGAAGTGGAATCGTTTCTTGACTTGGTAACGGAATACTTGCAGTTGTAGGTATTGGAATTGATTTTGATTCTTGTTTTGTATTCTGAACAGGTTTTGCTGTTGTAGCAGGAATGGCAACTACTGCAGATGATGCTGCATTACCGCTTGCAAGTGTAGGAATAGGTAGTGCATGGCCTGCTACATCTAAAGATGCAATAAATTCGTTAGAGATAGATATTAACGCGATTTCATTAGCACCTGGATTGGAGATCAACGCTTCAAATCCATTTAGATAACGAGTAACTTCACCAGCCCCACCGGTAGTATATGCTATTGCTAATAATTTGAGAACATTCATTGGGTCTGACAGTTTCTTGAGTGATTCATATTCAGCACCTGATGATTCTCTTTGACAGTTTCCTCCACCTTCACCTAATGAATTATCAATACCTAGATAATTCAATAACGGATCTGTAACATTCAACAGTGACAAATGACCTGCAACTAAAAAGTATATTTCTCCACCTTCACATTGCATTCTCTTACTAGCAGCTTCAAAGTCAAATTCACCAGGTGTCAATACCACATCTGATAATTGTGCAAAGAAATTCTCCATCGCTTCTAAACGATTCATTGCCAACATATGATGGACAGCGTCAGATGAATCAACAACGCCAAAGTATGCAGCAGTCTCATCGACTTCTATGCCTTCTGGCATAACTGCTCCTTCAGGTACCGCATCCGACATATTCAACCCTCTCGTTTGTTTGCCAACTTGGCTCCCTTCTTATGGGTAATGCCGTCGGATACTCCTCTCAAAGTCACTTTTGTGACCCTAACGGCTTCTCCCCAAGTCAAAAATAGCCCTAGATTGTTGAGCGGTCCAGCCCGTTTCTTGTAATTGCATCATGATTATTCTTTGCTCATCTCCATCTGCTAAGGCCTGTTTGACCCAATTAGCAGCTGATTCTCTATCTGCAGTTTGATGGCTTTCAAAAATACTCAAATCAATTCTCATTGTCGCCTTTCTCTTTTTCTTCTTAACAACTTGACCTTCTTCATTTTCGTCTGAAGAATCAGTACTTTCAACATTTGTTTTTGAACTTACTTTGCCTGCATTTGAGCCAGGATGAGTTCTACTTGGAGTAGCCTTCCCTGGAGGGCCCCTACTAGGGGCATCCTTTCCAGGAGGACCTCTGCTAGGAGGTTTTGCCGCTGGCCTATCAGAGCCTCTACTTGGAGGGCTTCTAGCAGGACTCTTCTTTGGAGTGTTTCTAAAGGAGGACATAAAGTCGTCTTCATCATCATCGTCATCATCAAACCAATCTTCATCATCTTCATCGAAATCATAATCATCATCTCCACGAACTAATCTCAAAACAATAACGATGATGACCAATAATGTGATTGTACCTCCTACAATGCCAATAAATGCCCTCTTAGAAATTCCCATAATTGTTGAAGATGAACCGGTGTCAGTTGCTTTTTCTTTAGGACAGCCATCTGAATATCCATCTACACCCTTGTGAACATCTATACAAATATCATAGAAGTCAAAGACACCATCACCATCACTATCAAATTCCGTAGCATGACAACCATACTCATTTACTTCATTTCTCATATTTGGATGAGTATCTGGACAGAGGTCTGGATTTGTACCAGATGCATTATCTCCATAACCATCTGCATCCCGATCTTCCCATTGAGTTGGATTCTCACGTAGGGATTCTGGTTCAAATAAATCTCTCCAACCATCACCATCGTCATAGCAACCAAGGAAATCCTCGAATGATAAGCCATGTTCTTCTGGACATTCATCTGCATTTTCACCAACCAAATTGTCACCGTATCCATCACCGTCTTTATCATGCCATTGTGATGCATCTAGAGGGAATGCATCTCCAAGTTGGTTTTCTCTCAAACCGGTAGTAGAATTAACAGTAAAGGAATAATTCCCTTTCCAGCCATCACCATCAAGATCTGTGTCTAATGCAGTCTCATCTATACATCCAAACTCATCTACTGGGAAACCTATTGTTGTATCTGGACATTGGTCGTCATCATTCATAATGCCATCAGAATCATCATCTTTTTGTGAATCTCCACAGCCATTTGCATCTGCAGTTTCTGCAACTGGAGTAAATGGACATAGATCTACTGGGTCATACACACCATCACCATCAGTATCTGTTGTCTGTTGTGTTTGGCTACAACCATTAGCATCAACGGCATCACCGTACTCTGTATCTTGGCATTGGTCGGCATCATTCATAATGCCATCTTGGTCATCATCCAATTGATTTTGAGCACAGCCGTTAGCGTCGACTTCTAAATCAAATCCTGTATTCGGGCATTGGTCAAAGTCATTATAGACCGAATCAAGGTCATCATCTTCAGCATTTATTAGAGGACAGCCCATTCCATTGGTACCATTGAATACTCCAGCATCAAGAGGGCATTCATCTCCTTCAAATCCATCTAATTCATCTCCAAATCCATCACCGTCAGTATCATACCACTGGGTCTTTTCCAATGGGAAATCATCTTGTGAATCCATCCAGCCATCACCATCGGCATCAGGACAACCTGGGAATGGTTTTGTTGAATTACCCCATAACCCCTCACAGCCATCTAAAACAAGTCCTGCAGCATTAGTGCCATTATAGAAATTGGTCCATTTATCGGGATAGCCATCAAAATCGCTATCATTAGCTGCTGCAATATGATTGGGGAAGAAGTCAGGGTTTGTTGCTCCCTCAGAACTGTTATCGCCAAATCCATCACCATCAGTATCATTCCATTGAGTTGAATCATTTTCCCAAACATCAGCACCATGCGATGCATTCCATTCTAAGAAACCGCCCTCTCCTGACGGGTTGCTTGAACCATCACCATCAGTATCAAGGCACCCAAATCGGTCACGCCAAGAAGACCCCCAATCCCATGGACAATTATCTCCACTTATTGGGTCTGAATCATTATCCCCCCAACCGTCACCATCGTAATCCTGGTATTGACTTGGATTGAATGGGAACAAATCTCCTTTTGGCGCTGAAGGTTCTAGCCATGTTGAACAACAATCTGGGCCATAATTATCTCCATATCCATCATTATCTGTATCCTTAGATTGTTTCCAATTTGTAGAGAATTCATCTCCCAAATAATAACTACCATCATTATCTGACCATCCATCTTGATCCCAATCAACACATCCTTGTCGGTCAATCCATGAAGTACCTCCAACATCTGAACATTCATCTATTGTATCTGAATAACCATCAGTATCATAATCAGAACAACCCATCTCAAAGAAGGATGAAGAACCAGAAATTGTAGGGCAACTATCGAATATAGGGCCCAAATTATTGTCTCCATAATTATCACCGTCACTATCATTCCATTGGTCACCTAAAGTCGGTAATAAATCCAACAAGTCAAAAATCAAATCTCTATCTTGGTCAGAATATAGCCTCAACAAATCTACATCATTATTGATTGAATCCCAGATAGATAGAATTATAGTTCCATTTGAATCAACATCAGCATCGATATTGTTGCCTGTATTTATCTCTCCGAAAGACATACTCATCCAAGGTGCTGCTTCACCATTGATTTGATGTTTTGATAAAGAATTCCACGTTAATAAATTACTGGTTGGCTCACTGGTCAACAGAATATAGTGATCATCAAGTTCTACTAAATCCCATGCTCCATTTGAGGATGAAGGAGGCTGTGTAGCAATGGTTGTCCAATCGCCCCAAATATCTTCAATATAGATAATATCGCTATTACCATTTCCTCTTATTGCCATAGTTGCAGTTGTAGTGACTTCCAAATCAACTTGAAAATCATTAATTCCGCCCTGCGGTTGTGGCATTGTTGGATTTGTCCAGTTACTATCATTCCACATACTCTTGAATACTGAAAGTGTTCCAGAATTCGTCAGAGAAGTAATGTACAAATAACCTTCATCTGATAATTCGATTTCAATATCAGCGGACAAATCAGTTTCTGCCTGAAGAACTGTAGAGGATACTTCGGTTCCATTCCAAATCCATTGACTCAAATTAGAATTAGTACCATCAGATTCAATCAGCGCTATTGCAAATGAACCATTTGGTAACAATACTGCTGGATGGTCCATGCTTACCGCACTACCAACATCTCCAATGTCTGTCAATGACCAAGAACCAATCTTTGTAGCTAACTCAAGGCTATTGTCAGATGAATCTCTATAAATCAAATTGGTATTGTTGTTGGAATCTAATACTACTGTAATCTCATCATCCAATGTTATTGAACTTCTAACCATTTCATGAGTCCAAGAAGTTTCACCCTCTACACTAGCGAATATTTGATTTCCTGTTCCTGAAGTATATGCAAGATGTTGGCGGCCTTCTTTATCTATTGTACTGCCAAGATATTGGCCCATTGTACCCGTAGTAACCAATTCATTCTCAACAGCTGTATATGCTGATGCAGTGTGATAGACAATACCATTTACGGCATCACTAGTAAGGATTATTGGCCTTCCAGCGCTCGTTACTGCATATTCAACAGTTGTATTATCTTCATTAGATAATGTGATTTCTTGATCTAACCAAACTCCGATAGGGCTGCCATCATTGACATGTTCTAACTTATGCAACTGAGTGGAATTTTCAACTACTACAGATAACATCATACTCGATTCACCTGAGGCAGAGGTTGCGAGGTTTAGAGATAACAAATCACCCTGGTAAGTGAAATCAGTCGCTTCCCAATCTCTTTCCGATAATATGTGGTAGTCTAAACCATAGGATGTTCCACGGTTTGTATTTCTTTTGCTAATAATAAATTCATTAAGACCATCACCATTCAAATCTGCATTAGAAGATATCGCAACTCCGAATTTCTCTCCACTACTTCCTTGGACAATCGTTTGTACATCACTTCTCAAACCAGATGCAGAACCTAAGTATAATTTGACAACACCATTCTTTAGTGCACCATCTTCAACGACTATCAAATCACCGTATCCATCCTCGTTAACATCACCAGCACTACGCAATGCGTAGCCCATTCTAGCATTTGGTAAATCACCTACAATTGTATAGTCAGGAGTCCCTTCAATTCCATTTACTGATCCATAATAGACCCAAACTTTACCAGCTTGATAAGAAGTAGATCCATTAAATATTTCAGAGAATATCAATTCATCAAATCCATCACCATTTACATCTGAGATAATTTCAGTTTGCCAGCCCAGCAAACGGCCTTGCATTAATGATTCAATATGAGCATCGGGCACCCCATTAAATCCAGATAATGAGCCATAGAAAATCTCAATTGAAGAATAGCCAATTGGATCTGCTTCATTACCTGTATTAGCGATTACCAAATCTGCAAATCCATCACCATTTAGGTCACCTCCACTTGCTAATGCTCTTCCAAATAAGTTCCCATTTAGGGATTGACTGATATTTCTATCAAGAGTTAATGATGAAGAATTTCCTAAAAAGATACTCACTTTACCATTATTTGTGTCTAAACCTACTGTTTCAGACCAATTCTTTGAGACTACAGCCAATTCAAAATCACCATCAAAATCGCAATCGTTTATTGATTCTATTTTCCATCCGAACGCGTCTCCAATAGCACCACTTTGGTTCCACCAAGAGGAATTATTGAGCCCATTACTCTCGCCGAGGAAGATATCAATTTTACCATTATCATGTGATGTATTATTCGATGTATCAAATCCTGGTGAACCCAATGCTAAATCGTCATACCCATCACCATTATAATCGCCAACAGCAATACCAGAAGATAGTTTGTCTCCTGATGAAGTTCCGCTAATTACAATGTCTGCTTCTGTTGTATTTGGACCTGCAGCAGAACCAAAATAGATTGTTGCTTGACCGTTTTCAGCCAGCCCATTACTACTTGCAAATGGATTATTGTAAGCAAAATCATCAAATCCATCAGCATTGAAGTCACCGACAAGTAGCTCACCCTCAATAGCATCATCTGGCCCCGAGAGTACCCAGTTTGCCTGTGTGTCTATCCTTCCATCGTCCTGTCCTGAAAGGGAACGGAGAAGTTGGACTGTGGTATTATCGCCATCAACAATTGATGTTGCTATTTGTTCAAATAAATTTGAATCTAATCCCATTCCAATCATTTCACCAAGATTACTATCACGAACTAATACTCGATTATCTTGAATGCCGTTTTCAATTCTAATGAGACGGACTTCTCCATCTGTTGGTAAAGTGTACAAAATGTGAGTAATATCATCCGAATCAATTGTTAATTCAAAATCAACTCCAACAGGGCCATTATCCATCAGCGATGTCAGCCATCTAGTTCCAGTGTAATATACCTGCCATAATTGACCATCCTCATTTCTAAACAATCCCCATTCTAAGTCGTCTGAAGTTCTAGTGAGTTCTAAATGTGTCACATTTGCATCTTCAATTATAGTGCGTGTATGCCATGATATTGAGGTATAGACAACCGATTCTTGTGCAATTCTTGCCATTTTTAGATCATTGCCATCTGCATATAATAACTGAGATCTACCATTATTTGTAACCGAAAGTGCACAATCAACTAATGTGGATTGATTAGATTCAGGTGCGACTGTATCAACTAATGATTCATCCCAAACACCGTTAATATGACGTCCAGCAACACGAATATTACCTTCAAGCGTTGACCAACAGAAATTTATCTTCTCTCTCCCAGTGATAACGATATCTGGATTCCCGGGTGTTTCATTAGTCGTATTTACCAAAACTTCACTTCTCCAAACATCCAAGGCTGATTCACTTCTAACATTTGCACCAAGCAATCCATCAAAATCAATTATAGTATCAGCAAAATCATGCCCATATCCATTAGAAAATGGCACAAGAGAGGTTCCCAACACTATTTCTTCGGGTTGTAATGTTTCTTGCTCAACTGCCATATTTGAGAGAATTGGAGTCAGTATTTGCGCAAGGAAAAAGAACGCGAGTAGCATAGATTTTGTGGGTAAAGCCCTGCTATCCGCATCCGACATAGCGCCATGACAACACTGTTCCTTCAAAATGCTTCTCGCTTAATGACTACTTTGACCCCCATAGGGGGTCATAACAATAGAACTTCAAATTGTGAATTAATGATGGGTGGTTTTGACAATGAAGAGCGCATGGGCTATGCCATGCAGAGTGCAAATATTCTCGTCGCAGCCAATGGAATATGGCCTAGTCAAGCGATTTGGAAACCATTGGTTGATAATTCTGATATTATTGTTGCTTGCGATGGAGCAGTTGTTCAATTATTACAAAATGACATAGTTCCACACTATGTTGTTGGAGACTTAGATTCAGTCCCAATTGAAATGATTAATTCTAAATTAGAACAATTGGGAGTCGCTGTAATTCCAATTCTAAATCAAAATTCTAGCGACTTAGCAAAGGCACTTGATCACTGCAAAGGACTAGGTGCAAACAGAATTGATGTAATCGGCATTGAAGGTGGGAGGTTAGACCATCAAATTGGCGCCTATTTCTCATTATGTGAACAAAACTCAAATGCGATACTACATCTTGAAAAATGGAGCGTTAGACTTGTGCCAAGTGAAGGCCTCATTGTTGATTATATAGAAAAAAACAAGAATATTTCTTTGTTTGCAATTGGCACAGTTGAAGGTGTAATAATCACCGGTGTAAAGTGGCCAATGAATAATGAAAAATTAACTCCGGGTAGCAAAGGATTACACAACGAATCTAATGGAGGAAAAATTCAAATTTCTCATCAAAGTGGCCACTTATTATTATTGATTGAACGCTGAAATATTATGGTAAATGTTCTCTAAGCATTTCTGAATAACTTCCTTCTCCATCCCATTCTTGGGCAACCAAATCAATTCTTGCCTTCTCCAGAGTTTTCTCAAATCCTCCCAAATCTTCAATCAATCCAAGTTTAAAAGCTGCTCTTGGAGTATATCCTGGGAAAAAATTTCTCCAAGTAAATGGTATTCTTCCCGGTGTCACTTTATTGACAAGACTAACAATTGAAGTGTTGCAAGACGTTAGAATTGAATTGTAAAATTCAGGTGACTCGCCTAACTTATTCAGCCTTTGTGCAAGTCCGTATAGCATTTTTTTGTCTTTACCAGGTGGAGTAATTGCTCTAAACATATAATCAATATTTTTTCTACCATTGGTGCGAAGGCCCATTACATCACTCTCAAGACCAACTAGCAAATATAATTCATAAGCACGCCATAATCCATCCCATGGATGGAATCTTTGCCCAATTACTCTCCTCGTTTCAAATGAGAATGATAAGCAAATACCATCATTGAATTCAATTGTTACGAATGTATGTGCTAATCCTTTGATTGAATGGAAATGATCAACAATAAACCAGATGTCTTTTATCTCTTCAGAATCAACTGTAATTTCATCAACCCAATCCTCATCAAAATCCTTTGTTGTTCGCCAAAGAAAATTTCTCACATTTCTAAATGTAATTTTGCTTCCATCGAATATCGCTTCACCCTGAAACTTGCAGTCTGGGCGCCAGTCAGCATCCGTTTTTGGTTTCCGTGGCCTAATTATCACCGTCCAAACATAAATCATTCTCAGCATTATTAATGTCACCAATAGGGCAACAAAATACAAAACAAATTGAACCGGGTCATCAAGCAATTGTTCTATCAATCTCTCACCACCGATGCCAGACCCGTAATTCCTGGTCCCACCAATCCATCGCCCCATCTGTATGTTGCCTCCACATGACACCATCATCATCAATTGTTGTGGGCAACCCTTCAGTATCCGGCGAACCATCTGCTAGAATCTGTGGCTCTGGTCCAAGATTTGGCAATTCTATCATCTCAGGTCCTTCTTGAACACGAACTAGAATGATGTATACTAATACGCTGACAATTAATCCTAACGCACCTATTGAAAACCATCCAACTGACTCAGTAGGGGTTTGCTCTCCCTTAGAGCGAGAAGGGAGAGATGCTTCATCTTCAGCAGTTAAATCATCTCCAGGTAATCTTACCAAATTGATTCCTTCAATTGTTGAAATATGTTCATTATTTATCACTTCAAGTGAAATCAAATGTACTCCAGCTGGTAAAGCAGAGCAATCAAACTCGCTTCCATTTGCTCCTGTAATTATTTTACCTTGAATTCTCCAAACCTTTTCAAATTCATCAAAATCAACTACTACCATATTGGCTACCATTTCAACATTACAAGGAATGTCTGTAGAATTATAATTTCCATCTGTATCTAGAGAGAAAGCGGGTGCTTCTCTGTTATGAATTGACAAATTGAGCCATGATTCAGCAGTTTGACCCAGTCCATTCCTATATGATTCCTTTAGTTCATATTCTCCAGCAGGCCAATGTGAACAATCTAATGTTGGTTGATCATCTAATACTGTAAATGGTGCGCCAGAGAAAGTTCTTGTTCCAATCGCATCATAGCGTGGTCCTGTCTCATCAGAAAAATTCCTCTTAATGAGGCATTCATCACCTGTTTCAATCCAAGGTGGTGCGCTCAATTGTAAATCGATTCTAGGTGTTTTAAGTGCTGGTATTAACGAATATGTTGGTAGTTGATAGGTCCTGAATACTTCACCATCTGCGTTAACAAATTGCAGTGACAAACTATGTTCTCCGCTTGTCCAAGCATCATACATTAAACTAGCATTTGTTTGACCTGTGAAAGATAACGTTACACTTTCAACAACTTGCATGTCTTTGTAAACACCCAATAACCTTAGTTCCATGTCTATCCATTCCCGACTGGTATTGACCATTATTACAACACGAATTGCATCGGTTTCACCATCTTGGTTAGTGTCAAGAGTGTCATTTCTCAATGCAACCAAAAAAACCCCTTCATCCATCAACATCTGTTCTTCCTCTGTAATACCTGATTCTTCAGCACTAACGATACTACTATTTTGAGGAATCAATACCGTTGCGAATAATATTGCGATAATTAGCAATGAAAACTTTGTATCACGCATCATTTTCACCTCCTAAAATAGGCAGAGGTAATTCTGGTAATGTTCCATCTGGATTGAGTGGTGGCAACATTGGTAATTCAGACAATGGAATCATTCCTTCAGGGATTTTGTCTTCATCTTCTACAACGGTTGAGGGCATTTCTTCACTTTCAGCATTTGCGTTGAATAAGTCCTCTTCTAATTCCTGATTATCTCTGTTAATACGCACGACAAGAGCTGCTGCTGCACCTAAAATAAATCCTAATCCAATGATTAGGTATGTCATCCAAGATGCGGCAGGGTCTTCTCCCATTATTGCTATCGCCGCTGCATATTCTCCATATTCATTTGACCAACCATCTCTATTACTATCTGGACATCCTTGAACATCTCTTTTTGAGAGGCCGTGTACTTCTGGACAATCATCGCGTAATGCACCTAATGGTACATCACCAAAGCCGTCACCATCACTATCTTTCCATTGCAAGGCTTCTGTAGGGAAGGCATCAGCATGACCATGTGGATGCGCTTTCCAATTATCAGTTGGGTCACTCCATCCATCACCATCAGTATCTCTGCAACCTAATCTGTCAAGAAGAGAGGTGCCTCTCGTTTCTGGACAAGCATCGCCGCGATTGCCAAATTCTTCATCCCCATATCCATCGCCATCAGAATCTCTCCACTGTGTTGGTTCATGAATGAAAGCATCACCTAAATCGGACCAGCCATCACCATCGGTATCTGGACAACCCCATCTATCTCCACCTGCAGTAGGACCTAGAGAGGTACCTGCGGAATCAACGCAAACATCAGCGGTTGTTCCAAGTGGATTATCTCCCCTACCATCTCCATCGATATCGTGCCATTGTGTATTATCATACGGCCAAGCATCTGCAATGCCTCCTGGACTTGCTAACCAATGTACTGTCGGGTCAGACCAACCATCCTGGTCATAATCTGTACAACCCCATCTATCCATTGTTGAGGAACCTTCTGTGGTACGGCATGAATCTCCTCTATAGGCTTCTCTCCATGACTGCCCATCAAAGAATTCTAAGTTGTCTCCAAAGCCGTCATCATCACTGTCAAACCATTGAGAACGGTCATCTGGGAAGGCATCAGCAAATCCTGCTGGATGAGAAATCCAATCATTGGTTGGATCTGAATAACCATCCATGTCAGAATCTCTACAACCAAGTCGGTCAAAATGTGAAATCCATCCGGACTCGACTTCTTCAGCTGTTGAATAAACACAAACATCTCCTTCAAAACCAGTAAAATTATCACCATAACCATCACCATCAGAATCTCTGTATTGCGAGTTTACGAATGGGAAATCATCAACTTGAGTTGCTCCATATGTCCTGTTATCTCCCCATCCGTCACCATCGGTATCACGCCATTGTGTTGGATTATCTGAGAAATCATCCACTAATTTTGCACCTTCGGAATGATTATCCCCCCATCCGTCAAAATCCCTATCACTCCATTGTGTTGGCTCGTCAATAAATGCATCAGAACCATTCATTACAGTCCAATTACTATCACCATTTGACCATCCATCAGCGTCATTGTCAGGGCATCCATAACGATCCTGATTTGAATTTCCTGTAATGAATGGACAAGCATCAGGTGTTGTCGTGTTAAACAACCACTGACCGATACCCCATTGTGATCGAGAAAGGTTCCATGATTCATCATGCCAATTATCTCCATAGCCATCATCATCGGTATCATTCCATTGAGAATTATCGTAGGCAAAAGCATCTGCTGTACCTACTGGGTGAGCAAACCAAGCACTGATTCCGTTCAATGCACCAGGGTCTTCATCGGAATAACCATCGCCATCGGAATCAAGACATCCGAATCTATCAAAATTTGAATATCCTCGACTATATGGGCAATGGTCTCCTTGGTAGCCTTCAAAATTATCGCCATATCCGTCATTATCAGTATCTAACCATTGTGTTGGTTCCAATACAAAGGCGTCCGCACCATTTTGCACACCCCACCCTGAATCAGAGTCTGACCATCCATCTCCATCGGTATCAGTACATCCATTACGGTCATTGGTTGAAGTTCCGGCCAAATCGTCACAATCATCATCGTTATCGACAAAACCATCCTCATCAGTATCACGGTTATCTTGATTCAGTGACGGAGTTAGTGTATAATCTACTCCATCATTAAACCAAGAATCTTTTCCCTTGATTTTGACATAGACCCATCCTGCACTTGACATGGTGGTAGATAGTGTAGCCGAAGAACTAGTATCGCTCATGCTTTGACTCGATAATTGTGTACCGGAGGAATCATGGATAGAGAAATCTGCTTCCCAACCATCACCTACTAATGGAAAACCATTGTTCATAGAACCAGAAAATCCGATTTGAACAACATCTCCTTTGTAAGCGCTGATTTTCCACCAATCAACTTCGTCAGTGGGTGAACAACCATCATCATAGCAAACATAACCATTTGTTGAAAGACCATCTGAAAGTGGATTAGCGGCCTGTAGTGTGTCATCTGCGGTGGCAATTGGGAAAAAACTGAGTAGCATCGCGGTCAAGCCGAGAACCAATACCCGTCTTGCCAACATGCCCCTCCATAGGAGGGGCTACCTAAGAATTACTCCCCGTCTTTAGCAAATAAGAAATTTCAATAATTTTACATTATTGAGGAGAAAGTGATGCTTTTTTTAGGAATGATAGCACCGTAGAAACATGTCTTTTTACTCCTAATTGTGAATCAAAAATATATCTAATAACGCCCATTTCATCAACAACAAATGTAACTCTTTTTGGAATCCATCCAAGGGTTTTTCCTAATTCCATACTGCGGTGCAATAATGCTTTTTTGTCAGATAATAAGGAGTATGGCAAATTATGATTACATTGGAATTCTTTATGCGATTCTTGACCTCCAGAAGAAATTCCAATTATCTGACAGTTCAATGCTGTAAAAGCATCATGATGTTTTGCAAAAGTTGAAGCTTGAACTGTACATCCTGGCGAATCATCCTTTGGATAAAAGAAAATCACATTCCACTTTCCAATTAATGAGGTATTAGAAACATTGTTTCCATCTTCATCGGTCAAATCAAAATCAGGAAATTGTTGATTTAACCAACGTTTGCTAATTCTGTTCAAGGACACACCTCAACACAATTCTGGCCTAACACTTGCAATCAATTCACAAGGATTTAGGAATGGCATTTCCATATTACTCTCTTCTGATGGAACAATTACATCATGACTCGCTGAAACATCTCCGCGGATGAATTTTATGTAGCGTTGTTCTTCATTCTCTTCAAATGGATGGAGTCCTACATTTTCTTGGTATGCTATACCCATCCATGATCCATCTGGTGACATTACAGTCTCAAAGAAGTCGTGTAATGCGTGTGTATCACCGCTACTTTCCTCATAGGTAGTAACTGTATGAAGTGGTGTAGGGTCAACGATTCTGTAATCCCATACGTCTCCTTCTTGGGGTTCTTTCAAAGCACCAGCATAAAGGAACCATTCTTTACCAGCAGTATATCCATCTTCACTATTATTTTGGTCGAAGTCAAGACCATAAAAAGCAATACTGACTACATTTTCTTCAGTAATAGAAACGAAGGGATACATGTTTATTCCTCTTTCAAATCCACTAGCATTCCAAGTAGTGAAATTAGTTCCATTATCATATGAAACCGCGACACGCATTTCCCAAGGACCTGTGTCCCCATTAGGACAATCTGCCCAAGTAACAACAACCATTCCGCCTTCATTATTGTTAACTACAGGATAACCTTCTGGACAATTGCCTTCTCTTGGTCCAACATCTAATGGTGCTGCCCATGAACCATCGCTTGGACCTGGTCCTGTTCCACTGCCATAGTCATCACTAACTCTAATTTGTACAGTTCCGGAGTTGGAATCTGCATCTTCTTGTGCTACAAAGACATAGGGACCATTATTTTGGCTCGAAATAGTAGACCAGCCACCTGGCATAGAATAACATTGTGAGAATGTATTGCCACCATTTGTTGAACGATAATACCAGTAACGACCAAAGTCAACAGAGCACTCTGGTGGTGAAACACCCGAATTCCCAAGATAATGAATAATCCCATCTCCTTGAGCAGAAACCCAAGGGCGGTCATCTGCAGCCATGGTATTCATTCTCTGACAAGTTGATGGGGAATCGTAGGTATTTCCACCATCTGAAAACTTATGCCACCAGTTATCTTCAAGTGTCGTATCAAGATAGTAAACAATATCATTTACATCTACTGCAATATCTCCTTCATCACCGAGACATTCTGAACCTGCGCCAGTAAATGTGCCAACTACTGAATTGGCTAAGTTACCAGGAGTTGGATCAAAATTGTCACCATGACTCCATGTTTCACCATTATCGTTTGAAATCCAAAACCATGAAGCCCAATAATCCCAAGTAGTCATTTGACCATCTTGACACGCGTACCATGAATCAAGAGGGCCACCAAGAATTGGTCCAAGAGGAGTTCCTTCGCCACCCCAACGCAAATCTTTGTGGGCAGTCACGAACAAATTGCCTTGACTATCGATTGAAAGACTCGGTTCGTATCCAACTCCATATCCCTCATAACCAGGATCTTGCCCATTGGCTGTGTCTATACATTCGTCATGACGTGGCATATATTCTGGTTCATTCCAAGTGAAGTAAACCTGCTCTCCCTGAAATTCGGAACCATCGTTATTATTCGCATTATCTCCAGTAGTTATCGCAGGACCTAATACTGCTGCTAATAATAAAAATATGAATGAAATTGCAATAGTGGAACCGACTGCAATATTCAACTCAGTGTTTGAACTGACTTTTTCAGAATCAAGAGTTCCAACCAGCACTGCATCAATGCCGTCTTCTGCCATGAATAGGGCTCGCACCGCTTACCTTTGATTCTATGCTTAGGACGATTGCTCGGGTAAATCGCCCTTTGTTGAATCAGGATTAGAATCTCTTCCACCCCAAGGGGTTAATGTTCTATTAAGTCCAAATCGGCGAGCGAATAAAAATTTGAAATTTTTCCATCCATCGCCCCATGTATGGATTTCTGCTTCTCCGACTCTTGGCCTATATGGTACTGAAATTTCAATAGCCTTTTTCTTACCCAAATATTTGCGAGCAAGGATTTTGATTTCTTCTGAAAGTGGCATACCATCATTTGTTGGCCTCATTCTATCATCATTGAAAATAGACTTACGGAATACCCACATTCCTGTTTGTGAATCTTTAAGACCGTAGCCAAATAACATACGGGCTGTAAAAGATAATCCCCAATTGCCGAAACCATGTAATCCTGACATTGACCCATCTTCTGCTAGACTCAAACGGTCACATGTGATGAAATCTAACTCATCATCAAGTAATCTCTTTACTAATTGTGGTACAACTTCTGCTGGATAAGTGCAATCTGCATCCATTGTAACAATAATATCGTTACTAGCTACATCAAAACCAGTTCTGTATGCTCTACCATATCCTTTTCTATCTTCTAAATGAACTCTAATTCCTTTTTCCAAAGCAATTTCTCTAGTTCTATCGGTTGAGTTTCCATCAACTATCATAATTTCTAAATCTTTGCACCAACCCCTTGGGATTGCATCAACGGTTGGACCCAATGCCTCTTCTTCATTACGTGTAGGAAGAATTACAGTAACCGTCACTGGAAGGACTTCGCTCATGGACCGCCGACAAGAGCAAACCCCTTGAAGGCATTGGCGAAGTAATGTGCTACTTCGGCTGTCTTGAGTAGGTGATATTGAAACGCTAAAGAAATGTGGAAGGGTT
>JANXHP010000013.1 GCA_024958795.1 Candidatus Poseidoniaceae archaeon
AGACAAACCTGTGAGTTCCTAATCGAATATATAGAGCCGGGTATTGCTCCACTATGTGGCAACAGTATTCACAATGATAGAGTATTTTTAGCAAAAGAAATGCCAGAGGTTCTTGACCTTCTTCATTATCGGATTGTTGATGTTTCAACAATTAAAGAACTAGCAAAAAGATGGTTTCCCGATTTACCTCGCTATCAAAAGAAACAGGCACATAGAGCTCTAGATGATATCGTTGAGTCAATAGAAGAATTACGCTACTATCAATCCACCATCTTTCGTTATTGATTGCGCCAATTTGGCTTGCTTGGATCTACATCCTTGAATGCTGCCATTATCTCAGCCAATACTGCAATTGCGATCTCTTCAGGGCTTTCAGCACCAATATTGAGTCCTATTGGACAATTAATTGAATCTAGTTTTTCTTGTTCAATACCTTCAGCAAGTGCAGCGGATTCAAAAGATTGCCATTTTGCCCTAGAACCAATTACACCTATTCTTCCAGAATAACCTGAAAAAAGTAGACTGATAAGACGTTCTTCATCCTCTTTCCAGTCATGTCCAAGTAATAGTATGTCACTGAAACGTAGAAGGCTTTCTTCACTTTCCGACATCATAAAATCACTAGTACAGGAATGATGTGATTCCTTTGCTCCATCAAGTATCGCATATTCTGCACGTGAATCATTAACTGAATATGACCAACCTAAGGAATTACAAGAATCTGCGATTGCCTTAGCACAGTGGCCTCCCCCCATTAGTAGAATGTGTGGCATTGGTATCAGAACCTCGAGAACCACGGTCACACGACCGCCGCAAAGACTGTCCAGAGGTATTACCTCATAGCCCTTAGCCCCTTTATTCAAACCAAATGTGATAATTTCCCCATGAGGACTCTTAGTTTCATTAAGATTTTTCCTTAGTTTTTCTATAACTTGCATCTCTAATCCTGCACCTCCAACGGTTCCAATGATTGAATCTCTAGTTAGTGCAAGACGCGCTCCTACTTTACCAGGAACTGAACCACTCACATCGATGACAGAAGCAACGCCTACCTTGTAACCAGCATCCAGCCATGAAGTAATGGATTCAAATACCAACTTGGCCATTATAACGCCTCCAAATCTGCGGGGGTATCAATATTCAAAAATTTACCAGGAGCATCTATGCGAACAAAATTTACCAAATCTCGTAAAGGCATATCTGGAGTTGCAGCTAATACATCTTCAATATCACTATCACAAAGAAGCAATGGATGACCTGATGGAATAGGAGAACAACTTTTGTTCTCTTGAAGAAGAACATCAATTGTCTCAACTGTCCATCCACAACGATCAACTGGAACGACTAGAACTTTCCGAGGAAAATTCCCTTTTTCACCACCAAGAGAAAGCAATCCACACTGCAGTGTCCCTGTTCTACCCTCTTCTGGATTTTGATTTACCACTACTGAACCCTCTTCGATTTCAAGCATTATGTCAACAGCCAATTCGGTATTAGTTACCACAACAATTGTTCTACATCCAGATTCTTTCAATTGTCTAACTGCTCGTTTCACTAATGATTCACCATTGAAAATGGCTAGTGCTTTAGGTTGTCCCAACCTCTCACTCGCTCCTGCTGCCAAAATGACAGCAGGAACATTGTGTGCCATTAGAAAACCTCAGAGATCTTTGGAAATCTCGCGACCAATAATCATTCGCTGGACTTGAGAAGACCCCTCATAAATTTGCATTACCTTTGCTCCTCGCATCAATCTTGCAACAGGATATTCTTCAGAATACCCATATCCTCCAAAGATTTGAACCGCATCGGTGGATACTTCCATTGCCGTATCAGCAGCAAAGCGTTTAGCGTGTGCTGCAGATTCGGTATTTCTAACACCACAATCGCGTTCATTTGCAGATTTCCAAGTAAGAAGTCTTGATGCTTCAATCTTGGTTTTCATATCGGCTAGCATAAATTGTATTGCCTGATGTTTGTGAAGTGGTTTTCCAAAGGTTTGACGCTCACTAGAATATTGTAAAGCATGCTCGTAAGATGCTCGCGCCAAACCGGTTGCATGAGCTGCAATATTTGGTCGTGACATATCAAAAGCCTTCATGGCATTCATCCATCCCCCAGATTCACTACCTCCACAAAGATTTGCAACAGGAACTCTCATGTTATCAAAAGTCAATGCCCTTGTGTCAGAACAACGCTGACCCATATTGGATTCCTTCTTGCCCAATGTAAGGCCAG
>JANXHP010000058.1 GCA_024958795.1 Candidatus Poseidoniaceae archaeon
GATGCGTATGGTTGAGCGAAAGCAGGATTCAATGAATGATGCTTTTCTTTTCTCTTTGATGCAAAAGCAGTTAGAGGAAGAAGGGGAAATAGATGAATTAACAATGGATGTGGTTAAGGCACCAAGAATACAAGGTGATGAATCCTTGTCAAATCTTGCTAATAGAATCGTTGATGAAGTAAAGACAGTTTCAGCTCAACAATCACTCGCAAACAAGGTATTGGAACAAGCGGGCATTGATACATCATTGGGTGCAGCACAACCTAAAGTTGTCAATGGACATTTGAAGCATGTTGGCCAGAGAGCCCGAAAATTAGCCAGAAGAGAAAACTCAACTCGTCGAGTTCGCAGAGTCAAAACAAGAACCTCACCTTCTCAACTAAATGTAAATGCTACATTTTCTGCAGCAAAAGCAAAGAGCGCCCCCCCTAGCAACACCAAATCAAGACCTGCAATTGGTAGTGAAGATGAAGTTAGAAAGAGTGCAAGAGGAAAATCAAATAAGCGTGGAAAGGTTTTCCAAAGAGGCAAAAAGGCTTCAAAATCAAATGGTAAGCGAGAACTTAATCCAGACAATACGATAAATTTCACAATTTGAATCTTTTCAATCTTGTAATACCATTTTTTGGCTAATAGTGAAAAGGGGAGTCACCTTGCCTTGTAATGTAAGGTGATAATATGGACATTTCAAACCCTAGTGAAGAACACATCATGTTACGAGAAATGGTTAGAGATTGGACTCAAGAAAATGTTGAGCCTCAAGCGCTTGAATATGATCGTGAAGAAAAGTTCAACCTACCTCTGTTGCGTGAAATGGGCGAAATGGGATTACTTGGGATTTCAGCTCCAGAAGAATATGGTGGTGCTGGCTTAGATGCAACTGCTTGTGCAATAGTTCATGAAGAATTATCAGCAAGTGACCCAGGTTTTGCCCTTGCATACTTAGCACACTCAATGTTATTCGTCAATAATTTAGCAAAAAATGGTAATGAAGAACAAAAACAAAGAATTCTACCTTTGGTTTGTTCAGGAGAATGGATTGGTGCAATGGCAATGTCAGAACCGGATGTGGGAACTGATGTTCTTGGATTATCAACAACAGCAGTACAACAAGATGATGGTACTTGGAAAATAAATGGTCGCAAGATGTGGATTACCAATGGTTGCCTTGAAGAGGATGATACGCCAGCAGATGTGGTTTGGGTTTATGCAAAAACTGGAATTGATGACAAAGGTCGAGTACAAATGTCCACTTTCTTAGTTGAAGCGGGTATGCCTGGATATTCTGTCGGTCAGAAAATCTATGATAAAACTGGAATGAGGGCATCTAATACAGCAGAATTAGTATTTGATGATTGTATTGTACCTGCAGAAAACTTAGTTGGTTCTGTAGGAGAATCTATTATTCATATGATGAGAAATTTGGAATTAGAACGGCTTACATTGGCTGCTATGTCGCTTGGTATTGCTCGTCGTTGCTTAGATGAAATGAATAAGTATGCAAGCGAAAGAAGCGCATTCAATACTCAAATTCGTAACTTTGGACAAATGCAGAGATACATAGGAGAATCTTGGGCCAAGTATCGAGCAATGCGCGCATATGTCTATGATACTGCCAATAACATGTCACTTGGTAAAGCAGGGCAACGCTTAGATTCTGATGGAGTCAAATTGTTTACATCAACTGCTGCTAAGGAAATCGCTGATGCTGCAATTCAGGTAATGGGTGGGTATGGCTATGTTGGAGAATACAATGTTGAGAGATTGTGGAGAGATTCAAAATTATTAGAAATTGGTGGCGGAACTATAGAATCACATCACAAGAATATTACTCGAGATTTATTCAAAACTCCAGAAGTAATCAATAATTGATCACTCAATTATTTCTATTGTTTCTTTAACACTTACAAGACGTTTTGTTCCTCTCCAAGCAGAAGCAAGCATACTTGCTCCAAGTACGATTCCACTAGCAATAATCGTGCCCCACATCCAAACATTGGAAACAGTGGTCATTGAATCTTCATTCAATAATAATCCTAGACAGGTAAATATTCCCAGTGCTAATGAAAACTGAACCCTTGTAGTCATACGTAGGTCAAGAACACTACCAGCCTTTGACAAACGATGTAATACATACATCATCCAAGAAGTTGATCCCAAGCCCCATACGGCTAAGGAAACAGGATATGTTCCAGCGATTAATAATTCCATAGAGTTTGAATATTTATCCATACCAAATAAGGCGATTACCCATAATAATGTTGCACCGAGTAAATGCAAGACTTGGGTTATTGCCTCAGAAGTACCTACCAATTCTCTTGAAGACTCTTCGCTATTTTCATCAACTGATAATTTGTTACTAGCATTAGTTTCAGTTATTGTAAGTGCTGACTTACTAGATGATTTCACCTTTCTATCAAGATCATCTAGTCTAAGTGAAAGGCGATGCATATTTTCAACAATTTCAATCATATGCTCGTTTTGTTCATTGGTGATTTCGATTGTCTCTGCTTCAAATTGTGGCAAAATAATCATTGGAGGTGTACCATCCATAATTCCATCAGATGATAATTCATCTTTGGTTTTCTGAATCTTCTTTTCCTTCTTTGCAATTCGCTTTTCCTTTCCCTCAACTACTGCTGTTTGAATCGAATCAGATGCTTTTCCAACAGCTTCCTTGGTAGCAGTTGTTGCTGCTCCCATTGCTTCCTTAGTTGCAATTGCAGCTTTCTTAGAAAGATCAGACAGTTTCTTGCTGGTTGCATTCAATTTCTCTTTGAGGGTTTCCTCCGAGTTATCCTGCGACATATTACCTGCTAATCGCCATATGTTGTATAATCTCCGCCGGCATAAACTATGGGTTAGTTTTTGGTATGTTGATTATTGGGTTAATTATGAAACAGCAACTACTGCAACTGATGTCACTCAAGTCATTGAACCGTTCAGGCTGGCAACGAGTGGGTATAGAGGGGCCCGAATCGGTCGCAAGCCATTCTTGGGGAATGTCAGCACTAGCCCTACGTTTATGTCCTGAAAACTTAGACTTAAGCAAAGTGTTGTCACTTTGCATCATACATGATATTCCTGAAATAATCGTTGGAGATTTAACACCTGAAGATGATTGCACAAATAAGGCCAAAGATGAGCATATTGCTATGACACAAATAGCCCCACAATGGCTAGATTTGTTTGAAGAATATGAAGCAGGTGAAACTGCTGAAGCCAAGTTTGTAAAGCAGATTGACAAGTTAGATATGGCTTTACAGGCAATAGTCTATAGAACTGAGAGGGGTATCGACACCAGTCAATTCATTGAAAGTGCAAGGGCGAAAATCACTGATCCAAGTCTTCTATCATTATTTGATTAATTCAATACCAATAGCCGACAAGAACAAAAGGTATAGACTAACCCGCCGAATCATAGCCCGATAGTGTAGGGGTCCATCATGTCGGGTTTTGGTCCCGGCGACCTCGGTTCAAATCCGAGTCGGGCTACCTCTAATTCCTACTTTGACAGTATGTTCGCAATATTTACTTCGCGAGCATTGAAGAATCACCGACCATTGGCTTAAGGCATGAGCATCCAAAAGATTGCAGTTCTCGGTGCAGGGCAAATGGGTAACGGAATAACACAAGTTGCTGCTTGTGCTGGTTTTGATGTAACTATGCTTGATATTAAGCAAGAATATGTTGACAGAGGTATTGCCAGTATTGAAAAATCATTAGCGAAATTAGTTTCAAAAGAAAGAATGACTCAACAAGATGCAGATGCTGCAAGAGCTAGAATCTCTTCAGGAATTGATAGATCTGTTTGTGCTGATAGTGATTTAGTAATCGAGGCAGTTCCTGAAATCCTCTCTTTAAAGATTGAGATATTTGAGGAATTAGACCGGATTTGTAAAGCAGATTGTATTCTTGC
>JANXHP010000111.1 GCA_024958795.1 Candidatus Poseidoniaceae archaeon
GATTTGGACAATGACCATATTTCTGAAGGTAGCGATCCGATGAATTGGGATACTGATGGTGACTGGATGGTCGATTGGTTTGAAGTTCATGATGATGAGGGTGATGGTATTAGAGGAGATTCATCGCCAATTCGCTATGATTCGCGGCAAACTGCTTGAATAAATCTCATTCAGAAACTCATCTGAATTGGCCATAACTATATCGTTAAAGAGATTGTCCTGTAAGCGGTTAATTCAAAGGCTAACCCTCTCGTGGTATAAGTGCGTGAGTCTTATGACAGCAACATCTTCTCCCGGTCGCGGAATAATGTTTCTATTATTCGCGATTATGATTTTGTCTCCAATGACTCCATTTGCTGATATCATTGTTGATGAAGTTGAAGCTGCGGGGGTTGCTAGACACGTATACGAATTTAGTGATGGCTCTACCGAATATATTGCTCTCTTCCAAGGTGCTAATCCGGATACAGGGGCACATATCAGTCTCCCAAAGGGTGCATTAGTTACTGATGTTACAATGACACTTTCTGGAGCCAGTGCTACAGGTTGGAGTCAAAAAGTCACAGATGACCGTGCAGAATGGATTAGAGGAACAGATTCGATGACAGATTCTCGCAGTGGTGATCTAAGTCTTGCCTTAGCATCACCCGAGTATGAATTTTTCCCGCATGGCTATGATGAGACTGTAAATTCAAATTCTGATGCTTGGTTGGATAACGGTTCATATTCACTGCGCCAACCTCATACTTCAAATTCTACAGAGTCTAGATTTTCTACTCAAGTTACCAAGACTTCATCTAGCTTAATGGCTCAAGGACAGGGTGCAGTATTGAAGCACCATGATTGGCTATTTTTGTCAACTTGGTCATCCTCAACATTTAGCAATATTGTTCAGAAACTATATCCAAATAATGCTAGCCGCCATTCAACAATCACATTGGATAAGGCAGAATGTACACTGCCTCAAAAACATAGTTCCAGTTATTATGGGCAATATGGATTTAGAGATTGGACAATAACCGATGATGAAAGATTGTTTGGAATTCTATCAGGTTACAAATACACATACAGTTCTTCAGCTCCAACTCAATATCATAGAGTAATAGAAATGGATATTTCGCGTGATGATGTTTGGACATGTATTGATTCATATGATGTTTCACCGCAATATGGTGATTATACTGGTATTGCATATGACCGAGACCAAGACTTAGTTTGGATACTACATAATTCACAAAGAAGAATAGTTCCATATACATTTGATGGCAACTCGCCAGGTCAATATACAAGAGGTCAAGAAAGTTATTCATACTCATCAACAAGTGGTTCAACTTGGGAATGTGGCGAAACTGGAAAAATTGTTAGAGGTTTGGAAGTTAATGCAACAACATTCTTTATGAGATGCCAAAAGGGAACTGTTTACAATGATAAAGACCAACTTGAAGCTTGGTCAATATCTGGTCAATCAACATCATTAGTGCCTCAAGCAGGAACTAAGCAAGTTTCAGCTCTTGGTTATGGATTGCAATTTGATGGAGAAAGATTTGTGACTGTAGACAGTGGATATTCGACTTGGAGCAGTAATACACTATACTATCGAGAATATGGAACTGGTTGGCAGTATGAAACAACACCAGCACCAGGAACGACAACTTGGTATGGTCCTGTGACTCATAGTTCAGAAAATGTAGTCGCTGCAAATATGGTTACATATTCATCAGCAGCATCTATTGGAGATAGAGTTGATTACTGGATTTCAGCAGATAATGGAACCCATTGGCAGCAAGTTGAATCAAATGAAACAATTCATTTTGATTTTCCTGGAAAGGAATTAGTTTGGAAGGCTCAATTAATCGGTTCTACTGCAGTTTCATGGTGGGTTGATTTAGAATATTCAACCGCCTACGCTTCTTCAGGTTCTTGGCTTTCACCATATTATCAAACCGGAACTAAAGTAGGTAAAGTAAGACCAGTGTGGGTTGCTGATGAGCCGAGTAGTTCAACCATTCAAGTGATGGTGTCTAATGATAATGGGACCTCTTGGTTACCTGCAGTCAATGGCCAAGAAACTAGTTTCTCAACAGATGGTGCCGGCCATATTCTGCGTTATACAATCGACATCACATCTACTGACATTACAACAACTCCTCTAATCGATTCTTTTGTTCTCAATTATGAAGAAGGTTATCCTGACCGACCTAATTTGGACATTGCTAATGATGGGCAATGGGATTGGGAATCACTTCAATTCCTCAATGAATCATCTGTTGAAGCAAGTGACGATTCAGTTGTTGGCGTTGATGTAAAATACACTCCAACGATGATTCAGGCATTCAATGATGCAATTCCAGAAAATGGCTTTGGTGATGTGTTGGTAACATTGGGCGTCAAGGCGGCATCATCAGGTAGAATAAAAATTTCAAACATTGATATCGCTTACAAAATGCAAACTAGGGCAATAGATGCAAGTCTAGAGGGTGGTCAGGTATCACCTGATGGCGTTTACCGAAATCTTGTTGTTAGAGTTGCTAATGGTGATGAAGTAGATAGGGTGACAAAAACGATAGTTGCACTTGATCATACATATGGAGATAATCCAACATTTTCATGGATTAGAGGAGATAGTTGCTCTACAATTAATGATGTAGGGGGAATGGTACAATTTGATGTTGCAAATTGCACATCTATGACAGACGCAGACGGTCTTCTAAATATTAGAATGCCAATGAAAGTCAACTGGACTTGGGATGATGAGAGCAGTGCTCAAGCATTCATTACAGTCGAAGATGATTTAGGAACAGCGGTAAGTTCTTGGGAAACTGAATCATTGGATCTTAAAGTTGAAAATGATATTCAACTCGACGGTCTAAGGGTTTGGGAGGAAACTGGTAGAGAATTATATGTTCTAGATTGGGTGCGCGGTGGATTCAATCTGTCTTTCAGCGGGCAAATACACTTCCAAGGCTCACAACTTAGCCCTGAGGCAGGCGAATTTAAATTAAGAATACTCGGACAAAATGTTAGTCATGATGGAGTTCCAGAAGACGAGCCAATACTCTTAGTAGAGGAAGCCAATCCTGCATTTGGAGATTATAATATTACAATTCAATCGCCATTGGAATCCTCACCAGGTGGAATGGTATTCTACATGCAGGCAGTTGATCTAATAAATGGTTCAACTTATGTCAATCCAGACTATAACAATATTAGATTGGTTCTTGATGGAAACTCGCCTCTATTACTTTCAGTAAATCCAGTAGATGGAGTTGAGCGTCATGCTGCTCCTCCTGGAAGTGGTCAGTCGGTTGATGTATTTATCCAAGATTCTGTTGACCCACCTACTCAAATAACCTTGAATTACTGGATTGGATGCAGAGCGAGTGAAGCACTTGGATGTACTGATTACAACTTTGATGGCCTTCCAAATGCAGATGAATATGAGATAAAGACTCTATCCTCGCCAGAAACAAGAACTGGTGGATTAAATATTTTCCAAGGTTCAATTGATGATTCAATGTTACAACATGGTCAGTATGTTTCTTTCTTCGTTACAGGCAAAGATGCGCAAAATAATGCTGTTGCGATGGGCGGAGGACCTGTATGTCCTGATTCTTCAAACCCTTGTGGTTATGCACCAGGTGAAGCAGTTCCAGATTGGTCGGCAGATTTGTCTACCTACCGAATAAGGGAAGAGTTTGAACCATTATTAGATTTGAGCAATTCATCCATCATAGGACATGATGACTTGGAACCATTACACCCAGGAATAGCATATACTGCTCAAATTGTATTGAGTGATAGAAATGGATGGGAGGATATCCAAACAGTTCAATTAGCATTGGGTGGAGATTTCTCTGATGATGATAATTCTATTTTTATTACTCTACACGATAATGGAGCAGGTCAACCAATGGCACTGATGGAATCCGGTTCGGATAACATCGCAGTTTCAAATCTATATTCAACAGTTGAACTAGATGAAAATAATGAATCAATTATCATTATCAAGGCGCGTTTCCAATTAACTTGGACCTTCCCAGAAATATTCGATACTAATGGATTATCAAGTTTTATTCCGAAAATAATGGTAACTGATTTACCATGTAATGAGGGAGAAGAAACTCCTTGTTTTGAAGCGGAAGCTGGATTAGGAAATGATTGGTGGAGTTTGGATAATGATTTCCGCTTTGATACGATGGAAGGACATATTCGTGCTGTTGAATTGAGAGATAGTACAAATCACTACAATTCTGAAATGTCTGAGACTCTAATCGGTGCTGGTCAAGCACTGAGAGTTAGCGGGCGTGTATTATTTTCAGAAGATGAAATGCCTGCTCCAGCAGGTGCATTTGATGTTGTCTTTGGCGATTATGACCAAGAATGGAGAACATCAACAAGGCTAGATGGTGAATTTAGTCTAGACCTGTTGATTCCAGCAGTTCGTTCAGGACATTTGGATCTTAGATTAAAGTTAGATGATTTACCAGGACTTGCCTTCGATGAGACGAGTTTCGTGCCTCGTGTTAGACTTGCAGTCGATAGTAGCAGACCTACAATCTCATCCATTGCCTTGAACGATATTTCTTCAGGTGGAGAACTTTCTATTGGTGATTGTGGAGATTTACTAGTGTTATTGGAGACTATTGATGACAATGGATTCGACTTAGATGAACCTGCAGTATTACATTATCGAGTAAGAGCCGGAGAAGCTGAAATTTCAAGGGGAAGTCTACCACTTCCAGAAACTACTCCTTTTGGAGATCAATTCTTTTGGACAGGTCATCTTGATTTGACAGATTCTGGTGCGACAATGTTGTTACCATCCTATATTGTTGATGTGTGGATTTCTGGTTCTGATGAATCTGGTAATCCATTTGATATTGTTCAAAATTCAGTTGCAGAACCATTTGCATCATGGCCTCTTGCCTTATTGGGTCCAAGTTTCGATTTGAGTGCAGATACCACTTCACTGATTTGGGATGAACCAAGTCCAATAGCAGAACAACAAGTAAACATGGTTGTAAAGGCCAAAAATAATGGCGGAAAAGGTGATGTTACATTCGTTCTACAGCGTTTGATAGTTGGTGGTAACTGGGCAGATATTAGTACAGTATCGCTAGAAGCCGGTGCTGGGGTAGATGTTCAAGCCTCATTAGCGGCTATAGCTGATGTAGAAGCAGGAGAGCAAATTGAATTCAGAGTACTGGTGCTTGTTGATGGGGTTGAAATGGATAGAAAAACAGTTGATCCACTTCTGATCAAAGATCAAACATCTCGCGATGGTGATGCATTGAAGGAACAGGCAAGTGAAGGCCAATTTACAATAATCTTGTTCGTCATTGCAATGTTATCTATTGGATTTGGAGTCTATACTATGGTCATGAGTAGGAGAATTTTGAGGAATGAAGAGTTTGATGAAAGTGATCAAACCGCCGAAGTATTGGCAGATATTGATATGAAGAAACTTCCAGAAATTGATATGAATTTACCACCTCCACCTGGATTGGTATTCCCTCCACCAATTGCTCTGGGTGAAAACCTTCCAGTACCAACTCCTCCACTAGCAGAATCAGAGAGTGAAGATGGGTCAGAAAAAGTTGCTGAGGAGTCTAGGGGCGAGCCTCCAATACCTCCAAGCGGACTACCTGATGGATGGTCACAAGACCAGTGGAACCATTTCGGTTGGCAGTATTTAGATGCCCTAAATTGAATAGTAACTACTTCTTACTGGATGTATTGAAATGTCTGAAGAGGATATTGAGAATGCCCTACAGGGGATGGTAACTCTTCAAGAGCGAATGGTTCATTTGATTCAGCAATTAAGTATGCCATTAGTAGAAGTTAGCATGGTGGTATCAAAACAAATTTCTGGTTTGATGAAATCATTAAATGAGCATATTGAACTTAGTGGTGAAACATTTCCATCCAATATTACACAGCCTTGGCAACTGACAGATATTGACACAGAAACTTCCTCCGCCCAATCATCATTTGAACTTGAAAAGGTAATGTCAATTGTTGATGAACAGAGAATGGATATCCTTGATACTTTGATTAGAGTTACTTTGATTGAGACTGATTCTACTTTGGCTGATGCTTTACTTGCATTACGGCCATGGGAACAAATTGCACGTACTCAATTATCCAAGGCAAATGGTCCTGGGCAACTATTTTCACCAATTGAGATTCCAGAAGATTGGTAAACTAAAATACATGACTTTGAAATGTGAGGAAGTAGGCGATTATTCATGCACAGTAGGCCACTCATCATATTGCTGAGCATCATTTTGTTCACTCCAGTTCTTTCAGGATGTATTGGGGATGAGATATTAGATGATGTTATTCCTCAGTTAAAGGGAATTCCTGGTGGCTTAACAATGGCATGTTTGACAGATTCTCATGACAAAATGATACTTGAAATTGACTATGAAGCAGGCTACAAACCCGAAACTTCCAGTACTGACCTACTGAAACAAAGAATTGGTGAAGTTTGTAGTTTCTCAAAAGGGATTTCCCTAGAATTCACTGAAACTGATTTTGCTGATGTTGGCACATGGAGTGCAGATGATGTAAGAGAACAAGGTTGGGCAAATAAGGGAGACGATCCAACCAATGGTAAGACATTGCGATGGCAATTGATATTCCCTGCAGAAACAAATGATGATGACAATGTGTTAGGAGTTGCAGTTGATGCTTCAACAATTGCAATCTTTGGTGATTCGGTGGATGATGCAGCTGGTTTCCTCAATAGGCCAAGTGCTGAAGATGTTGAAAACAGTGTAATTGTACATGAAGCAGGACACTTGCTAGGTTTAGTAAATTTAGTATATACTTCACCAGTTGATCATGAAGCTTCAGATAAACCGGGACATTCCAATAATGAAGATTCAGTAATGTATTGGGCTATTGAATCTGTGACCGTTGCCAATTTCATATCAGGTGATTTACCTAATGAATTTGATCAAGACGATAAAGACGATCTAGCAGGATTGGCAGCAGGAACTATTGAAGTAAGCAATCAAATTTGATCAATAATTTGTCACCATTAATATGCGAAGCGTTATGTTTTCCGACGGCATCCCCGTATCATGGCAGCGAAGTTCAATTGTGCTTTGTTAGTAGTTCTATTATTGCTAATGCCATTTACTGCGATTGACAATAGTCTAAAAACTTTAGATGAACCAATAGTAGTAAACAATGCGACTATGGACTCATATAACCATAGCGTTTTCGAACAAGAAGTCATAACACTTGAATCTGGAAAAATCTTAGATCATTTACGCCTGTCAAATAATGAGGGTGTCCTCATAGGAGTGCTGGATAACCTTCAAGGTGGCAATAATATCCATTCCTTTGGTGCAATCAATGTAACACTCACATCAACAAGTATCTACATGTTCGTTGCAAAATACGATTCCAATCTTTCATTCGTTTGGGTAAAAATAGCTTCTTACTCAAAAGCATTTGATGTTGCTGAAGATTCTAGTGGTAATTTAATTGTTTCAGGAACGCTAACTGGCAATTCACTATTTGGAACCACAGTCCTGACACGAGCGGGAAATACTGATTTGTTTATTACTTCAATTAGTTCAACTGGTCAGTGGAATTGGGCAACTAAAGTTTCTCCATCAAGTTCTAGCCAGTCGGTTCATGCATCTGATTTAGAAGTAGATTTACAAAATAATTTACTCTTTGTTTCCGGTACAGGCTTTGCTAATAATATTGGTACAACAACTATTTGTTCAAGTTATTGTGACTTTATTATTAGTCTAAATACCTCGAATGGTTTGTTGGTAAATCACACAAGTTTTAATCATGGTGTGATTCTAAATCTTGATTTAGGCCCTAATTCAACAATAGTTGCTTCAAGTGCACGAAATAGTAATTCAGGTCCATCGGGTACAATTGGTTCGCTATCAATTCCAGGGGATGCTGCATTTGTTGTTGGATTTTCACAAAACCTAACCGCTTTATGGTACCAAACTACTTCATCTCTAACTATCATTAATGATATTGAACATGATTCTTACGGAAATTTATACGTTGTAGGAGAAGATAGTACAACTCTTGGTTCTTTTTCTCGCTCAATAGGTCAATCAGGTTTTGTGGGTAGAATTAATGCCTCAAGCCATCAGTGGGATTGGGTTGAATGGCCAGGTCATAGATCAGATCTCGGTTATAATTACTCATACAGTCTTTCCTCAATTTCAATATCTCAAAATGGTAATATTGGCGTAATTGGTGAAGTAAGTGCGTCTACTACCGGAGTCGAATACACATTTGGTAATCTGTCAAGTAGAACTTATTATGTCGAGTCCGGAGTTTATCGGGCCCCATTTTTTGGATTAATGGACCAAAACCATACATGGTTACATGTTGATGGAATAGAATATATTGGGGGTGGCGATGATGGGATAGATCAACAAGATTCCATATCCAATGGTAGAAGCAAAGATTCTTCTTTGATTCTAGATGGAACTATTCCATGGTTAGCTAAATCTTCAAGTTTAACAATGCTCAATATTGATTATGACCGTGATGGTATCTTTGCACCATTTGATAATTGCCCTAATGGATTATCAGAGATTGGATATGATTTTGATTTTGATAAAGATGGTTGTCATGATGTATTAGAAGATTTAGATGATGACGGAGATGGAATTGATGATTCAAACGATAGTTGTAATTTCGGAATAACTAATTGGGTTTCCAACAACAATACAGATAGAGATTCTGATGGTTGCAGAGATAATGTAGCATTCTCTTTTTCCGAAGAAACAATAGCAACTGATTTTGCTAGTACAGGAGGTGCTGATGATGCCTACAGTGCATGTTATAGTTCTACAGGGGGCGATTGCAGTATTTTTATTTCAAACTTTAGAGCGATTCCAAGCGGAGGTGCATTTGTTGCTGGTACATACATGGGAAGTATAGAGTTAGGTAATATCACTTTGAATTCAACTTGTGGTGTCAATCCAAACAACAATTATTGTTCTTATAGAGAGGCTCTATTTGTCGCTAAAATCGATGCTTCCGGAAAATGGATATGGGCCGTTAATGCATCTTCAACTTGGGGTCAAAATGGTTACAATGCAGTTAATGCGATTGAAATAGACCAATTTGGTGATGCGTACATTACAGGAATAATTAGAACACAAGGGTATAGTTACAATGAAATCAATTTTGGTAATATTTTACTTGATGACCCAGCCGGAGTTTCAGGCAATAGAGCATTCATCGCCAAGGTAAACCAATCAGGTTATTTTGATTGGGCTCTAATGGATAATAAAACAAGTGCAATTAATTCAATTGGGTATGATTTAATTGTAGATTCAGGCATGGTTACCGTCATTGGGTCTATGACGGGTATTATATTGGATTGGGATAGCGAAACTTCTACTCAAACCAAGGGATTTGTGGCACAATTGACATCCAATACGGGTACAGTAATGTGGATATCAAAATTCAGCACCAGCGCAACTCCTGATTGGGATTCAGTACATATTGAAACAGATGGACAAGATGTTTTCATTGCCACTAGCGGAAGGGTTTCCAGTTATGATGGATATTCATCTACTACCCCTTCCGAAGGGTTACATGTTACAAAAATAAACAATGCCGGTTCTTGGCAATGGGTCAAAGGCATTAGTCAACCATATATCCAAAATCCTCATTCTATTGGTAATTTTAATCCTAACTCAATCACTACATTAGTATTGGATGGAAATGGGGGTTATTGGGTTGCAGGTTCTGCACGATATCATCAGACTGCAACCCACACAATTGGTACAATTTGTGGAAATCAGAACGGACAATATTGTGGTTATGTTCAACATTATGATTCAACAGGTACGAGAACATGGAGCCACATATTCCCTTCGGGAACTGAAATTTTTTCAATGATCAATTCTTCAAACGGTTTGCAAATAGCAGGCAGTGTCAATAACGATATTGCAATTAATGGGACACTGATTGACTATGAAAATACAGCATTCTTCATTGGTACTTTGTCACAAAGTAATTTCTTATCAAACATCACAATAGTTGAAGGTGAGTTGTTTGAGCCTGTATATCCCGCCCGCAATTGGCCATACCGGAATTTGGATGTTAAGATTCAGCAAAACTCCACAGGAAATTTGTGGGTCTTAGGCACATATTCTTCCAATTATGTGAGTATAAATCAAAATTCGATATACGAGAGTCATGATGACTTAAGGTCAATGATTTTCTTTGAATCGGATGAGGAAGACTATGATGATGATGGAGACGGCATTCTTGACATTTATGATAACTGTACAGTCGATTTTGGTTGGGTAAGTAATTCAATGACCGACCATGACTCCGATGGATGCCAAGATTCTGGTGAAGATCTAGACGACGATAATGATGGAATATCTGATGATACTGATAATTGTTCGAAGGGTGAAATAGGTTGGCTACCCGATTCAGATAGCGATTATGATGCTGATGGTTGCATGGATGATTCAGAAGATTTTGACGATGATAATGACGGAATTAGTGATGCGCTTGACTTGTGTCAACTAGGTAACAAAGGATGGGTTTCAGGAATAGTTAATGACCATGATGGAGATGGATGCGAAGATATTAGTGAAGATTTAGATGATGACAATGATTCGGTTCTAGATTCGTTTGATAGCTGTGAAAAAGGAGAACTAGGTTGGATGTCCAATCTCACGACTGATTATGACGGTGATGGATGCAAAGATGGAACTGGTGAAGAATTAGATGATGATAATGATGGTGTATCTAACCTTCAAGATAATTGCCCGAGAGGTGAATTGAACTGGCAATCGAGCATAATGACCGATTCTGATGGTGATGGTTGCAGAGATTCTAGTGAAGATTTTGACCGTGACAACGATGAGATAGTAGATTCATTGGATTTGTGTCCTGATGGTGAAAATGGTTGGATATCATCTTCTAGTAATGATATGGATGGAGATGGATGCAGAGATTCCACCGAAGATGATGATGATGATGGCGATGGAGTTTCAGATTTACAAGATTCGTGTCCAGCAGGATTGGTTGGTTGGACTTCAAACCTTGCAACTGACTATGACTTAGATGGTTGTGAAGATTCTTCTGAGGACGTAGATGATGACTCAGATGGTATACTGGATGTTGGTGACCTCTGCCAAGTAGGAACAAAAGGATGGACTTCAAATTCAGCCAATGACCATGATTCCGATGGATGCGTAGATGCTTCTGAAGATGATGATGATGATAACGATGGAGTTGTTGATTTCAATGATTACTGTCCGAAAGGTTCTCTAAACTGGCAATCAAATCAAAATACGGACAAAGATGGCGACGGCTGTCGTGATCAATCAGAAGACCTTGATGATGACAATGATGGATTATCTGACGGTGATGACCTTTGCGATAAAGGTGAAATCGGTTGGAACTCTGGGACATTTACCGATTATGATGGAGATGGATGCAAAGACTCTTCAGAAGATTTGGATGATGACAATGATGGAGTAATAGACGATTCAGATTTATGTCCTACTGGAATATTAGATTGGACATCTAAAGAGTCAGTTGACTATGATTCAGATGGGTGCAATGATAACAATGAGGATTCTGATGATGATAATGATGGCTTATTGGATACAAATGAAATCTGTCCTAAAGGTTCAACTGGATGGGTTTCAAACTTGACAACTGATTATGATGGCGATGGTTGTAATGATTTGTCTGAAGATGCAGATGATGATAATGACGCAATTCTAGATGTTGATGATAGTTGCCAGTTAGGAAAAACCGAATGGACTTCAAATCCACAGTTAGACCTTGATGGCGATGGGTGCTTTGATGCTACTGAGGATGGCGATGATGATAATGATGGAGTGGAGGATAATGCTGACACTTGTCCAAGAGGTGAAACCGGATGGATTTCAGATTCTGTAACGGATGTTGATTCTGATGGATGTAAAGATGATAGCGAGGATTCCAGCATAGATTTATCATCTAATTCGAATATCAAAAATGATGATGGCTCGATAAATCTTGATGCAATAGGACTACTTCTTGCAATACTATTCCCTACAATTGGTGCGATTGTAACAATTGTTTTGAGGAATAAACAAAAACTCTTGTTAAGAAATTTGATGGACTCATTAGCAAATGAAACAACGGTTGAGGGATTAGAGCAAGTGTTTGGCGAGATTAGAAACGAGTTTGCAGATGAGAATATTTCGCCAGCACATTTCCAGAGATTATTAATGGAATATGATATGATAAAATCAAGAATTGATTCCGATCTTTTATTGAGTGAGAATTCCTTTGACCAAACACATATGGTACTAGAATCTGAAAAAGAAATACCATCCCTGCCAATTGAAGAAACCGTAAACACGACTCCAGCAGCAAATATAGTCGCTACACAAATCGATGATAATGGATATGAATGGGTAATACATGATAACAAAAATTGGTATAGAACCGCTGGGTCTCAGGCTGAATGGATAGAGTTCCAAAATTAATCAATTATTACCAGCAACCATTTTGGTTGCATCTCTCCAAGCATCAAAAATAGAATATGCCCAAAGGGCAACCCATAGAATTACGGTTAATGCCAGCGGGATTTGCAATAAAGTCCAATCCATCGCTCTTCTGTGATTTCGATTGAAGTGCTGTCCTAAGAATAAGAATGGGACTGCAGCGGCCAAAGCTGCAACAAGTGGACGCAATGTCCCCCACATACCAACTCCAAATGTAATCTCGCGCCAAATTTCTTTGAGGAGTGATAGCGGACGTAAACCCTTCTTTTTGACTGGAAATTGTACGACAATGTCATCCATCAATCTCCGCCTCAGCCATCAACTGTAGCAGGGGCTTTGTCAATATGACGGATGTTTTAGGCCAATTATATCAAAAACTTGGACGAATAGCAGAAGTCGGGTGCAATGGTGAAAGTTCTACTAACAGGTTTCCAACCTTTCGCCCAGCACCAAACCAATATCTCCTGGCAGGTGGCAAAATCATTTCCTAACAGCATCACATTATCTGACCCATGGGCAAATAATAGAGGGAAGCAAATTGATGATCTCAAAGTATCTGTGGATTCAATTGAATTATCAGTGGATTTATCAGGCTCTAAAGTTGTATCTGAATTACTCAATAATGGGGGAAAATATGACGCCATAATCCACATAGGACTTGCAGAAAAATCATTGCTACCAAGGATTGAAAGAGTTGCGAAAGATATTATTGATATGCGAATTGAAGATAATAGTGGAAGAAAGATAGTATCAACAGTAATAACAGGTAATGGGGATTTATCTTCAAATATTCAACACAAGTACTGGGTACTTGAGAATTTTTCTGATGAAGTGATTTTTAGTGAAGATGCAGGAGAATTTCTTTGTAATGAAACATTATACAGAACTCTTGATACAATACATCAATTACAACTTAAGGATAAAAATGCAAGAGAACTACCTTGCTTTTTCCTTCACTTACCTCTTGAGTTAAATTACTCAATTAGTCGATGTCAAGAGATAGTCGTGAATTGTTTAGCTCATATGCTATTTTTACCAGTCATTGAGGTGTCTGCGGCATTAATAGAAAATGATAATTCATTTTTGATAGCCAAACGTAGTGAAGGAGATGATTTTGCAAATAAATGGGAATTCCCTGGTGGTAAATTGGAATCTGGAGAAACTCCATTAACAGCAATTGAAAGAGAAATAATGGAGGAGTTGACACTTGAGGTTAGGGCAATCAATAATGTTGGCACTTGGTATCATCAATTAACTGACAAAGAGATTTGTCTTCATCTCATAAAATGTCAATATGATGGAATTATTGACGTTGAAAATACAGATTCACTTACTGCACATTCACAATTAATGTGGCATCCAAAGAATGAACTGCTTGATATTGAGTGGATTGGTTCTGATAGACAAATCGCCCAGTTCCTCCAACTGAAATGAATATTACTTTACTTCCAACTTGTATATTTTGTATTTCATGAATCCTTTGGCTTGAATCCACAAACGTTTGAACTCTAGTCCTAACAGCATCAAGATTATTCTTTTTATTGTGTTAATAGTCAATAATGAGTATTCTAATAATCCAGGCCAATAGGTTTTTTCAAATCCACAATCTTTCAAAACCTTGGCCATTTTTGGATTTTTGGTACAACTTATGATTCTCTTTTGAGGAGACATTTTTATTGCCTTTAGAACTAATTTATTCGCATTCCCCTCACCTCTATGTTTTGGGTCAATAATGAATGTAGCAATTTCCGCAGTTTTTACATAATTTCGAATTTCAGTGAATCCAATAAGATCACCGTCAATTCTCAATGTTGCAACATTGCCAGCAAGAATTTTTTGTTCTACTCTTAGACTCCGCGGTGGACGAACTTCCATCTCATGTGATAGCATTTCACGCAACCACACCGCATCCTGCATAACCAGTCCATATTTGCATTATCTAAAGTTCTTTGATATTGAGGACAGGAAAATTAGCCATTCAAATCCATGTTGCAGCTTCACCATCAGCATTCATTGTATTATCGTCACCTATCGTACGTGGAACCGAATCTCTTCCCGAATGCCATGTTGCAGCCTCCAGCCAGTCACCTAAATCATCACTTGCAAGAGTGATTGTAAACACTCCTCCAAGTGGGATTTCATTTGGTAAAGGAAATGCTACCTTTCCGGCCAATGCCGCTTGTCTTGATAACTCAAATACAGTTGTTCTATTTTGCAAATTCTTACTCATTGCATCTAACGCAGTGTCCAATATTCTTTGTTGATGAAGTAATTTCAAAAAATGTGTAAGATCTATTTGAGTTGCCTTCCAATTGTAGTTTGAACCTTGGCCCAGTTTTGGTTCAACACAATCACTGGGAATTGGGAACTCAGGAAACAATTGCAGAATTGAGTCAGCAACCTTTGCAGGTGAATCTGCTCCCCTGAGAGTTGTCTCGATAGAAATCTCAATGCCTTCGCCAACCCCTGTTAATCGGAGCAGTGGTGCTGACATGTTTTGGTCGAGATGTTGCCACTTGATGAACTTGCCTTTAGTGGTCAAATGAGGGCGAAGTGTCAAAGTCCTTCACCTATGGCCAACACTCATGACTGTGCAGAATGGGCCCACTATTGCCACAGTCATTCCCGTTCTAAATGAAGAAGGACATATTGGAAAATGCCTTGAATCACTTATTTCACAAGACCATCCAGCTCATGACCATATTATTTTGGTCTTAGATGGTGGTTCATCTGATAATACCATTAGCGAAATAGAATCAATGATTAAAAAATCAAAACAAATTGATGGTCCGCTAATAGAATTAGCAACAAATCCAGGCAAACATGTATCTAATGCTAGAAACCTTGCACTAAATCTAATCCCTGCTTCTGTAACACATTTGATTGAATTAATCGGACATTGTGTAGTCCCTCAAAATCATATTTCAACAAGGATGAGATCCTGGCAAAAATATGAATCACAGTCAAAGGAAAATAATTCAAATCCACTTGGAGCCTTAGGCGTCAAAGTATTATCTAGAAAGGGCAAGTTGGGTATGTTTGAATCTTGGGTTGAGGGCGCTTTATCCTCTCCATTAGGTAGTGGTGCGGGCCAATTTGACAATTTCAATTCATCTAGTACTACAAAAATTCCAGCATTTGCTATGCACCTACGCTCAGCGGTAATGGATGTCGGCGGTTGGGATGAAGATTTCATCAGTTGCCAAGATAGCGACTTATCAATGCGGATGATTGAACAGGGCTATCGTTTGATGAGATGTCCAGAAACTACAGTATCAATGGCTAAACGAACTTCATTGAGTAGATGGTGGAAAATGGGTCACCGTTACGGTTTTTGGCGAACAAAAATTGTTCTTAGACATCCAAAGAGAATTAGTTTGCGAGAATATGCACCCTGGTTTGGTGTGATATTATCAGCGATTTTATGCTATGTTTCAAATGATTATTGGATGATTCCTGCAATGATGTACGGTGTTGTTTTAATCGCTGAAGCCCTAAGGATTTCAATAATAAATAGGAGGTTTTCTCTTATTATTGGCATTCCAATGTGCTTGTTTATGCTCCATACTAGTTTCTCTATTGGACTATTAGATGGATTAATTCGCAAAGGTAAAGCATCATCTGATAGATGAATCAACCGTTGCGCATCCTTCGGTTACATTGATGAAAGAAAAGAACTCCAGAAAAGTTGGTGATAGTATGAAAGCGCGACCAGTGACCTCTTTAGCGATGATTGTATTGCCGACTATTATTTTGGCATTTACTCATATCACAGTCACTCCATTGAAGGAAATGTTTGCCGTTGAACCCAAACTGATGTACATGTGGTACATTGGTGGAATAATTATTGGCGTTGTCATGTGGAAGAAAACAAGAATTGTCAAAGATCATGAATTCCGCCGTGCTAAAATAATGAAAGGAATGAAGGAAGTATACGCTGCAGAAGAAGCCGGTGTTTGGAATAAAAACATTCAACTCGACAGTGATATTAGTGCTGAAGGTGAGGCTAAATTAAAAGGACAAGTTTCTGCTATTGATGGCGAAAGGCCTGAGATGGAATTAGATGATGAGCATACAGTAAATGTTGAATTCTTAATCGAATCAAAACATGTTCAAAAAGCTACAATGAGAGTAACTGGTAAGGAATCATTCGATTCGGATGAACTTGAATCAACTGTTGGCGCAGTAAGAAAAACAAGCCCAATGGATAAGATGTTAGATTTTTTCAGTGGAATCTTTTCCGGAAAAGATTCAAGGCAAAGTCGTAAGGAGTTTAGAACTGCACAATTAACTGCTGCATCACAGGCAAATCCTGTCGTAGCGCAGAGACCAGTTGCTCCAATGCAACAGAAAAAAGATACCAAAAGTGATGAAATCAAAATGACAACTATGAGTGATGATGGTGGTCATGAAACCTATGTCAACACAGAAGGAATAGTAGTTGCAGAAGACTCTTCGCAGAATGAAACTTCCGAAGCAGAAAAAGTCTATGCATGGGACAAAGAAATGAGCGCTAACCAGTCAAGTGAAGAGAGTTTAGAATCTATGGCAATGCTTGGAGGCTCACCAACAACAACATCACCACAGATTACGACAGATGCCGGAAAGCAATGCGGTAGTTGTGGTGTTGCAGTTTCTGATTCTGATAGATTTTGTGATGGTTGCGGCACATCTCTTTAATTTCTCTTGGTTGCTTTTTCAGTCTAGAAAAGCGTGATGTTCAAAGAGGGGCTTGTATCCCACTGAGATTGTTCGGTGATTAATATGGCTGATAAGCGAGATTACTATGAGGTTCTGGATGTTGATAAATCAGCATCTGAAAAAGACCTCAAGAACGCTTTTCGCAGCCTAGCACGAAAGTATCATCCCGACCGTAGCACAGCGGATGATGCTGAGGAAAAATTCAAGGAAATCCAAGAAGCATATGCAGTATTATCTGATTCTCAAAAAAGGGGTCAATATGATCGTTTTGGCCACCAAGGAGCAGGTGGAAATCCATTTGGTGGATTTGGAGGTTCAGGTGGATTCAACATCAATCTAGAGGACTTATTTGGTGGAGATATATTTTCTTCAATGTTTGGCGGTGGAAGACAACGTCGCAACAAGAGAAGAGGAAACGATATTTTAGTTCGCCATACCATCGATTTGGAAATGGTGCTAAATGGTTCAAGTGAAGAAATAGAACTTGACCTACCAAGTCCATGCCAGGCTTGTGAGGGAACAGGTGCAGAGGACGGAGATACGACTCAATGTTCACCTTGTGGAGGGCAGGGTCGTATGCGAGTACGTCAACAAATGGGTCCTTTTATTCAAGATGTAGTCAAGGAATGTCGTGAATGTTCTGGAATTGGTGAAATTGCAAAATCTCGTTGTTCTGATTGCAAAGGTTCTGGAAAGGAATTCAGAGCAGAAACTATTCGCTTTGATATCCCTCTTGGCGTAGAACACGAAACACGAATGAGAATGCGTGGAAAAGGAGAGCCTGCTCCTAATGGAAAAGGTGAAGCAGGGGATTTATTCGTTGAAATAGAAGTTCAAGAACATCCATGGTTTGAACGGCAAAATTCTGATTTGATAATGTCCTTACCTGTTGGCTTTACTGATTTAATGCTCGGTGCAACAATCAAAATACCACATATTGATGGGGATGATTTAGTAATAAAAATACCATCTAATTCTAGTGCAGGTCATACAATCACCATTCGCAATAGAGGGCTACCAAATTCTCGTGGCGTTGGACGCGGAGAAGTTGTAATACTCCTAAAATTACATGTGCCTAAGAAATTGAACAAGGCAACGAAGAAGGCATTAGAGCAACTTCGTGAAGCACTATCTCCAGCTGATATTGAAGCGAGGATTAGAGCAGATGCAGAAGACCGTCGAACAAATTGAATCATTCGTATGAATAATCCCAACTTATCGGAAAGATGTATTAACTCCCATCCATTAGAGATTTCACATGCAACCACAAGTTATGCAGCAAAAGACATCTGACAAAGACTGGATTATTACATTAGCATTGGCGATTGTTGTTGGTTCAGTTGGTATTGATAGATTTTATACAGGCTCAATACTTCTAGGCATACTCAAGCTATTCACTCTCGGAGGATTAGGAATTTGGTGGGTAATCGATATAATCTTACTCGTTACGGGTAATTACAAGGATGGAGATGGCCTTCCCATACCAACCAAGTGAATAAGAGAACTTTACATTCGGTATCCAATAATGTGCATACGAGGGTAGGCAATAAAATGGCCCACTGAAATCCCTTCGAAATTCTAAATCGTTTCAATGGGTAATGTGAGGGTCCTAAGATTATCAAAAGTATATGTCTTGATTGTACAGCATAAAACCAATAATTCCACTAACAATTATTCCTGCTACAATAAAAGCGATGAAGTTTCCTTTTTTGTCCTTGGCTTGAATGCAATTATTACATTGAAACTTAGACATCCGAGAAAACATGTACATTTCAAACCCCCCTAATAGCCAACTATTCGCTCTCTTGTTCTTTGTTTCTTTAACACAATTACTGCAATAACTATCACCACAAGTATAGCATTTGTTGTTGGAATGTGTCTCAGCACCACATCCAGTACATTGATTGGCCATGTTGCTGCATATTGATAACCATAATAATCCCTTCCGAAGTATTGTGCCTTCAAATGGGACCCCATGTCAATGTGTTTCAATGGGTTCCTCTGAAACAGGGGCGTTTCAATGGGTACTGTTAGATACGCATGCGCATACGGGGGTCCCCTTGTAATCAGGTGTGAATCATTCTTCCTCAGGTCCAGCATTTCGCCAAATCGTAGTTGGAATTCGTGCAGCCATTGGAATTTCATCCATTTTTCCATTTAATTCGATGTCAACACAATCTGAAACACCCTCTAATTCAACTGCAAGGAAAGTTCTACTTCCCTCATTTACAACATCAACGAATACCTCTTCTCCATTATACAAAAATCTTGGTTCCACATTGACAACATTCCAAGGTTGTCCTTGAGGAGCATCAAAGCGTAATGCTGCCAACTCCCAAGTACCTTCAAGAACATGGATTCCAATAATCAATGGCCAACTTCCCTTGACCTTTACTAATCTCTCATCGAGAATCCATGCTGCAATTGCAATGTTTTCAGTTCTATGTTGGGCAACGGGTTGACCCCATGTTTCTAAGCCTGTTTCCCAATCCAAAGTAGCTATTGCTACTAGTGCTGTGATCAACTCAGAACGAGAGGTCTTAACATCAGAGGTACCATCATCTAAGCGTTGTTTAAACCAAGCTAATCTTTCCTTTTTACTAGCCATCATTTGGGCAAATTTCTTCTTCTTTCTAAGATCTAATGCCAGCATTAATACTGGAATTAGGAATAAAGAGCCAAGTATCCATCTCATCACCCCTCCATACCAAATGGCTTTGTCGCTTGGAGGGAACCAAGGTTGCTCTCCCTCATCAATCAATGTATATTGGGTGGATAATTGATAAGAAATTGAATCACTTTTTTGTCCCCATGAACTATTTTGTGTATCCAATAACTGCTCACCATCTATGAGGGATACACGGACGAAATGTGTCCCTCTGCCGACCTGCAAGGCTGTCTGTAACTTGCCGTTGGAATAATTGGTTTCGATGTAATCCTTTGTAAGCCAAGTTTCTTGGTCAATATCCCACATTTCAAGTTGTAAGGATTGTACGTCACCTTCAGCAGTAATTTGTATCAAGTGGAGAGAATCTTCCCAAGCATCAATTTCTATTTTGTAAACATCGGAAATATCGTGAACGCTTAGAGTTAGTTCAGCATGGTGGGCTAATTCATCAATTGGCAGAATTGGGTATGAAGAGTTATCGGAATCAACATACATAGGCAGAAGGGATGGTGCTTCATTTCCAGAAGAGAAATCAGAATAATCGGACAGATACATATCGAGCCAAAACACAGATGCTTCAATAGTAATTATTGCAGCACTGGCATTTGGATATGCAAATATTGACTGTGACCTTTCTGATTCAATCTGTATTGAATCCATTTCAATCATCGTCCCATCAACAATTTGTGTTAGTTGAATCGTTACATTATTTTGTTGTGGAACCAAAATCAATTCATTGGTTTCATTCCAGTCTATTGTTGTAGAAGTTATTGAATGGCCAGTGATACAAGCACCATAAGTTAGTGAATAACATTCACTATCTGTCATTTCCTTAGCCTTGTGAATTGTACGAGCGACCACCCATGCAGTGTTTTGAGAAGCGCTATCAACTTTCAGAATAATTCTACCATCATCTTCTGCTACCCAATATACTGGGTCGGGAGTGAGCGTCGGTTCAAAAGCAATAGCAGTATAAATTGTCGATGAATAAGCAATTTCATTGGTTGAATTTTGGAAGAAAGCACTGATTTCAAGGTCAGCAGTAGAGTGAATTAAAGAAACCTCTAAACTATCTCCTTGCTCAATTTCAAGAGCAACATATTCTGATTTATCGTTGTCAAGAATGCCTGAAATAAATGAATCACCATTCAACTCACCTACTGAAATCGCGGCCAAATGTCCTCTATCCGATTCCATACAAGAGAATTGAGACTCACAAACACCTCCAGTATCGTATGCAATGGATTCGGATGGTGCTGGTCTAACAGTAGGGTAATCTTCAGAAATTGCATTTGTGAATGTGTACGTTATCATCTCAGCGATGTCCGATGAAATCTCTAAAGTTGCAATAGCAGAACTATCAGCCTGAATTACTGCCGTTTCAGTAGTGCTGATATTTTGTTCTCCGATAGAAATTGTGGCGGTACATTGGCCGCAATTAACGGTCACACTTAGCCATTCACCAGTTACTACAGTAGCATTTACTTGGTGCACTATGTCGGGTTGAGAGATAAATCCAATAATTCTACCATCCACTACAGAAACGGTACTATTTTGTTGAGCATTTGCAGTCGGAACTGTTGATAAAAACATCAAACATACTAGAAAAAGTGCAGTTGTAATTGGTTTTGTCATGCTTCTCCGCATCACATCACCTCTGCTGTCCATGATACATCGTAGAGCAAGAGGACTTTCAATCCATCTCTTTGAATCTCTTCAAATGCTTCAAGAAGCCTTGCCATCAGCACACGGCATGGCGGAAGGATTGGGAAGGGTTGTATTGACTCGCGACCGCTTTGCTAGAAGTTGGGGGTTGGGTGACAGAAAAACACCTACTGCTCATACACCGGCTTTGGTACTGTTAGATGGAGATGAAGATGTTGACGCCAACATCGCTCCTTTCAAATCAACTCGAAGTGGAGATATTCCTGCAATTCTAACATTACGATCAAGGCTTCCATTTTCACCTCCAAATTTTACAGAAATTTCACCATCTTATGAAGTGTCAATAGGAAATGTATTGCCTCCTTCTTTAGATGAAGCAGATGCTGGAGAAGTGGCAGGAACTTCCAACCTATTGCCTGTTTCTTGGCAGAGATTAAAGCATGATGAATCACTTTTAGATTCAGAATTGTTACCAGATATTGTTGTCTTGGTTGATGCATTACAATTGACAAGTCAACCTGGAAAATTAGTGGAAGCAATTTCTGTTTTAAAGCGAAGATTCCCTGGAGCATTATTGTGGGCTCCTGGAATTGGTGGACCAGATAATCTAGCAGTATTAACTTGGTTTGGTGTTGATTTGTTTGACATGGCAAGATCACGCCAAGCATCAGCAGCAGGAGTGCTTCTCAGTATTGGTGGTCCAAGACATATTGTTGATTCAATGAATGAGAGTTGTGACATGAAGTCGCAACTTGCACAATGGACTCAAGCGATTGCAGAGACACGCTCAGCCTTACAACAAGGTACTCTTCGTGCACTTGCGGATAAACAAAGTCTGAATAGTCCAAAATTGGTTGAGCACTTGCGACGTCATGACTCATTAGTATCGGAGATGCAAGGTATTCTAGCTTCACATGTGAATCGCAATAGAGTATTCAATTGCTTTTCACATTCAACTCAATCAGACCCACTAATTACAGAATGGGAAGATTACATTTGCAATGATTATCGTTCACCAAAGAATTTGGATGAAGTATTGATATTGCTTCCATGCAGTGCAAAGAAACCATACAGGTTATCCAAGTCACATGGTAGATTCATTAGAGCAATTGGTACAAGTGCTTGCCATGAAGTGATTGTCACATCACCTTTGGGATTAGTTCCAAGAGATTTGGAAGAAGTTTGGCCTGCTGCTCATTATGATGTGCCAGTAACAGGTGACTGGAGTAGAGATGAAATCTTGAGAATTGAGAAAATGATTACTGCGTTGTTGGAAAATCACTCTTACAAGAGAATAATTAATCACAGTGGAATGGATTTGTCTTTTGTTGATATTGAGGTGATAGACACCCGTCAAGGACAATCAGCAGGAGCATACGAGGTACTACAGCGTCTTGGTGAAGCAGTAAAATCTGCAGTTAGTGATTTTTCATTAGCACGCCGACGTGGTGAACAAATTAACATTGACAACTTTTCCAGTGTTGCACGAAAACACATGAATAATGACCACTGGTTAGAAGGGGTTAAAGTTAGAGGAAAGCCACCAAGATGGAAAATTGAAGATAAAGGAACTCAATTAGCCCAGTGGTCAATTGACCGTGGTGGATTTGCATTATCAAAGCCAGTTGTCAAGCTACTTGCTAAGCACAATTCGCTACCTGAAGTCCATATCAAGACAGATATCTCATGGAAGGGAGATATCTTTCATCAAATTGTAGAATCATTTGATTCTTCAATCAAGGCAGGTCAAGACCTATTGGTAATGCAAAATGGAGAAGTAATTGGTTTAGCAAGAGCATTTGCACCGGCTTGGGAATGGTCTGGAACTCCTGGCCGTTTAGCAAAATCGCACCAAAGATTATGATAATAATACATTGTTGTGGACTGTTTATTAGATAATCATCATACTGCTGTCATACAAAGCGGTTAAGAAGGGGAGTTAAGTCGCCGAATCGTTAGGAGTAGTTATACATGGCACGTATGTACAAATCTCGAAGTGGAAAAAGCGGTTCAAGTAAGCCATTTGTTTCAGAAGCACCAGCTTGGTCCAATACTGACAAAGACGCTGTTACTGAATTGATTCTAGAACTTGCAAAGTCTGGAAAGACAACTGCAGAGATTGGAACCATTCTACGTGACCAACACGCTGTGCCAAACGCACGTCTGGTTATAGGAATGCGTATCGGTAAACTATTGTCTGACAATGGCATTGGTGGAAAATATCCAGAAGACATGATGAATCTAATGCGTCAAGCAGTTGCTATCATCAATCATCTTGGTTCTGGAAATCACAAAGATCTTCACAACAAGCGTTCATTAGAGTTAACCGAGGCAAAGATTCGTCGCCTCGCTCGTTATCACATATCTGAAGGTAAACTTCCTACAGACTGGCGATATAAGCGTGATGAACTGCGTTTGATGGTAGAGTGAATAACTCCCCACAACATCTTGCTACAATCATTAGTATTGCTTTTGGTATTATCAAGCAAGTGTACCAGAGTTATAATCTTCAATTGCTTGCATTATTTCCTGCTCAGTATTCATCACAAAAGGACCATAACGCGCAATAGGCTCATCAATTTGCGGCCCTGCTAAAACTAGCAAATTAACCTCTTCCGCAGCCGAATCACTAACGGATAAGCATACTTCATCACCATCACTTAACATCCCCAGTTGGCCATCCTTCAGTGTTCTTTCTTCGATATTCAAACATCCTGAGAAGCAATAAATCATTCCATTCAAACCTTTGTCAATGGATTGAATGATTTCTCCTCCCGGTTTTATTATCATATGTAGATATGTTATCGGAATCACTGTATCAATAACTGCGGATTGATTCAAACTTTGACCAGCAATTACTCTAACTTCAACTAAATCATCTTTTGTGTATACGATTGGAATCTCCTTCGCAGGTATGTCTTGATATCTAGGTTGCATCATTTTATCCGCAGCAGGCAAGTTCACCCAAATTTGGAAACCATGCATTACTCCTCCAGTTTTGTAGAAATCTGGGTGAGGTAATTCAGAGTGTATAACACCTCTTCCAGCAGTCATCCATTGAACATCACCTGGATTTAATTCTCCTGAATTTCCAGCTGAATCAGCATGATTCATTCTACCTTGGAGCAAATATGTTACAGTTTCAAAACCTCTGTGAGGATGATTTGGAGCACCAATTGCACCATTTGCAGGCCAATCTACTGGCCCCATTTCATCTAGTAATAGAAACGGACTAGTCAATGCGCTCATTGGAATTGGCCGTCTAACTGGAAAGCCACCACCCTCTAGAACTGTTCTTGTTGGAACTGTACTTTTCAATAACCGCGTTTCAGTCAACTAATCACCAAATAATGCTACAAGTGTGCGGATGATAATATAGATGGTATGTAGTGTGAGACCAATCGATTATTATTGGTAGTTCATCACTGAGGTTAAAGAAGGATTGCATATAGCAGGATTATTGGAGGGCCAAGTATGCATGATTTGTTAACGACTACCCCTTTTGCAGATGTGAGAAATATTCTCACTGATATTGCATCAAAATTAAGTGAAGCAAAAGTCGTTCACATTCATGCACCAGCAGACCTTGAAGGGATATTGGCCCTAGCACAACTTGAATCGGCTTGTCTTGATAGTGGCATTAGATATCAAAGGAAATTGTTACCAAGCCATAGAAACATTCCTAGGGATGAAGTCCCACAACCCTCGCCTATTAGCGAAGGATTACTGGTTCATATTGATCCATTTGAAGACACATGGACTATCGATGAAATTCCTGTTACAGAATACATCCACATCATGCCTCTTTCAGTTGGAGTTAGAATGGGTACAAAAAAATCACAGCGTTTTGGCGGACTTGATGTTGTCGCTCAATGTTCGGCAATAGCAGCAGTCATTGCACCAAATGGAATTAGAGTACGTAGAGTCAGACCATTTTCAGGAAGCGGACTTTGGCTACGAGAAGCACTTGATACTACTTTTGACCCGATTCACACTTTCCTGCGTGACCATCTAAGAGATGAGGGTTCTTTGCGGACTGTTTGTTTACCGGAAGTAGAAAATCCTGCAAGTGGAATGATTACCAATTTAGCAGAAAGAATGCTTTCACGTTTGTCTAAGAGTTGGCCTAAGATGAATATAGACGAGCGAAGTCAAGCTTTGAGTGAATTAATTCTCCCCACATTAACCGACTCCACACTTTCAACTGCTAGATTGGAAGAGTTAGTTTGGCATCGTTGCTTGATTAGTTCATCACCAATTGATATTGCTAGTCAGTTATTTTTAGCATCAAAACAGTGGCCTGATGATGATAGCAAGGTCAAATTATTTGCTTCAGAACTTCTCGATGAGTTCATCACAACTGGCAATTTGATTCAATAATTTACACCGACGGGTTGAAACCTCACAACACATTGGGCTAATCATGGCAATTGAACGATTGTTGACCGGAAGCATCCGAGACCAAGTCAAAGACCTAATGGCTACAGAGGACTTAGTAATTGAAGCGTTTAGAGATTTAGTAAAAGATGAATTGAAAGCACACATTAGGAATGTAGTAGAAGAAGATCCGGATTTGAAGGCGGAAGTCAAGGAAGCCGTTTCCTATTACTTCCATACCAAAGCACGAACTGTTTATGCTGAATTAAAGGCAACTAGGGCAGCAACACGCTTAGGATTGAGGCTATTACCTGATGATTTACAAGGCGAGGTAGGGCAGGCAGTAGTTTCATTGTTTGAGAAAGAGTTAGGAACATTGCTAGAAAAAGCACTTTGAAAATTCACTCTCGTTGATTGATTTAGTCTATTTTATTGATAGATTAACGTTTATTCAATCGTTGGGGTTATGTGTCATGCCCTATCCGTTGGGTATTAGTGGTGTCAATGTCGCAACGACCATTCTTGATTTTGACACTTTTTCTTTGCTCAATAATGGGGCCTCTTGCAATTTCTCCAGCATTTTCTGCGAGTGCTGAAGATGTAGTGGTTTGCTGTGACCCAGAAACTGTTGATTTACACTTGCTTGGCTCGTCATCGGCTGGAACTATGTCTCCATTTATACAGAACTTAGCAGACATCTCTCAAACCGCAACAATTGCAAATGCTGTTACTTCGGAAGAAGAAGTAGGGGTTTGGACACTCAATTCTGTTTGGACAGGAGCTTACCCTTCTGCTGTTTGGCAATTATCCATTCCCTATGAAGTGAGTAATGCAGGTGGTGCCCAAATCAATGCCTCAGTTACTGTCACTGCAGGTTCTACTACAATTGGTGAAGCATTCACCAGCCCTGGGTCTTCATTCTTAGCACAAGGAACAGGAACATTGGAGTTTGATATTGATGTTGACCAGGGAGTATTATCCAATCCAATAAAAGTTGAATTGACTGCTAGGACTGTGGTATTTAGTGTACCTGCAGGCGATGCAAAACTGGAATTGAAATGGGGTTCAAGTGATGATGATGCAACACTTACTGCAACGATTCCATTGCTTGAATTGAAATTATTAGAACCAGAAATAGAAGGTTCAGATGTGTACTTACCACTGGTTATTGACTCTCCTTGGGGAATGGAAACATTAGCGCATTCTGAATCAATAGAAATGAGAGTAAACGGAATTGCATTGAATGGAGACCCAATTGAAACAAGTGTTGGTGATGCAGTTAGAATCACTTGGACATGGGATGGTGCGAGTGGAGGAATAGAATCCATTAATGTTGAAGTAATTTTTAATTTGCAAACAACAGGGCCTACATTATCAGGTTCAACAACTTTTGAGATTGAAACTTTCGATACTGGTGGAGGTACTGGAAGTTATTATCCACCCGATGAACCACTACGCACAAATGGAGATGGGAGTCCACTAATAATCACTGCTAGTGCTGAATTGGAGTCATCAAATGGTGACCTAAAATTATCACGAATCACCAGTATTGAAGTTGATGGTGAAATGGCATTTTGGATGCGTTGGGGAATGGATCATATTGGAGATGAAAACCCTGAATTGTCACCAGTATTGGGTCATTTTAATGCCGGTGCTGTCGGTGATGCAGAAAGGGTTAGTAGGTTTATTGAGCCTGTAGAAGTTGACGAATTTGAAAGGCAATTGAGCAATCTTGCAACAGTTTATCTCGCTTCTGGAATGGCAATAGATGCTGAAGAATTATTAGGCACATTTAAGAATTTTGAAACGATTGGAATCGAGTTAGACCTACATGGTCAAGATGCAGTAGTAAATCATCCACTAACTCTAACATTCACAACTACTGAAAATGTAGAAGATGGTGCAAGAATCGATTTGATTCGCAGTTTTATTGTCGTTCAACCAGCTCCTATTTGGGATGACTATAAATTGGAACTAACTGGTAAAACAACGGCAACAACTTCATTTTCGGTGTCAACTTTACGAGAAAGCAAAGATTTGACTTTCAAACACTCAAGGTTGCCTTGGGGTGAAGTGCTATTACTAGAGGGAGATAATATTCCACAAGATGAGGATTTCACACTCTCTATCAATCCTACTTCTTCACCAATCAACTCGCCTGCACCGCTATTTGTTCTAGTAGCAACCGCTTTCCTAGCAGGTTGGTGGTTTGCTTTGCGAATGACTGCTAAAAGACATCGACGTTGGTTATATGGAGAGTCGGTATTGATACTTGTCGTTGCAGCGATTCACTACTTTGCTTTCCCGCCAATATTTGTCGCTGGCTCAGTAGTAACGGTTATTGTAATTTGGTGGTTTACTGCGATAATAAGTCCTCGTCGTCTAAATCTCGATGAATTAGATGAAGCGATAGTCCCTACAATACCATGTCCCGCTTGTGACACCCCTAATCCTGTTGAGAGTGATGAGCGCCCTTACAGATTCCCTTGCACTGGATGTGGAAGGGTCATCAAATTAGTTGCTTAGAATTAAGCCTTGAATACTTGCTTTAGTGATTTTACAATCTCTCTAGCTTGGGAATAATCAGATGGTGAAAAGTATCCAGCGAATTCTCCATCATTTACAGCAACAACTGCTTGAGGACTACGCTTTTTAATTTCAGTGAGAACTTCACTTAATGGAGTATCTAATTCCACTTGCAAGAAATCCATTTCCATTATCTCATTGCATTTTGTGGAGTTAACATCAGATCCTTTAGAAATAGCAGTTAACATTTGTTTTGTTCCAATAACGCCCTTCACTTGATTGTCATCGTTGAGTATAATTAGCACTCCACCAGGTACACTCAAAAGCCTATTCGCCCCTTCTTGTAAGGAATCATCTAGACCCGCAGTAATATGTTCATCATCAAGATCAAGGTCGGCAACAGTCTTTCCCACAGGTTTCACCACTCATTGTTCCATTGCCCTGCTCTATGATTGTTTGGGAAGTCAAATAATGTTCAAAACTCAGTTATGAGTAAACATTATCTTATTTTCAGCGACGATAATTCCATAGCCAATTCTTTCCAGTTGTAATGCAGTACCAATCGGGTAATCGTGCATTTCCATCTTACCATTAATTGAAACCAATTCTCCATCTTCAACAACAATCAATTCAGCATCAATGCAGTTACTACCGACCCAGTGAATAATTGGTCTTTTATCCGTTCTTTCAGTTGAGGATATTTGCGCATTACTTCCATCGACCGTAATGTTGCAAAAATCTTTCAACCTTACTTCATTTTGTTCAGTGTCATTAGAACTAATATAGACATAATTATCCTTCAATTCAAATATCCTCTGACCCATTGACTTGTCGTTAGGGTGTACTGCGATATTGATACTATCAGGAGATTTACCTTGAAGTGATAATTGTACAGGATTCTTTACGAATGAAATACGAGGTGCAATTGCATCTATTTCCTTCGTATTATGGCTGTATAATGTTGATAATGGAACACTGATGTCCTTTTGTGTCACACCAAGTTCTACCCAAAAGTTTCGTAATGCTTGGGCAGTGATTCCTTTTTCCTTAAGTGCAGATAATGTAGGAAGTCGCGGGTCATTC
>JANXHP010000132.1 GCA_024958795.1 Candidatus Poseidoniaceae archaeon
TTCATTGGATGTATTGTTTGAAGTTTCATTGGATGTATTGTTTGAAGTTTCATTAGATGTATTGTTTGAAGTTTCATTAGATGTATTGTTAGAAGTTTCATCATTTAATTCATATTGAGCAGTTGACTCAATTATTACAACTACGATTTCAGTTCCCCAACCATCGTTTCCTGCCAACCATATGAGTTCTTCACTCAGCAGGTCTTCATCGGCTTGACTCAATACATTAGCTTCGTCAATGACGAATTTGTTGGTATCAGTAGGAAATACAATTTCAGAACTGGCTGCATTGGGTAGTATTAATGCTAGTATCAAACTGCTGACAATAATTATTCGGATTGAAGAATTCAATTCTTTCAATATCTCACCGATTGTATGTAACAATATTAAACGCTTAAAGTTGTGTGATAATTATTGTTATTGAGTCAATGATTAGTGAAATTTAGGCAATCCCGCCGACCACTAAGTGATGTTGCTAATCTCGAAGATTAGTGATTCAATCTAGATTATCTTCGCCTTCAGGTGCATGGGATGCATGATTCAGTGCAATTCCAAAAGCAATAAGTGCAATACTTACAGAATATACACCAGGATCCATCCATCCCATATGACTAATTCCAAAACATATGTAGAATGCAAAACCAAGTAATGTAGACCAAGCAGCAAGAGTACGCTGAATTCCGCCTTCACCAATTGAAGCAAGTGCAGGCCAAGTATCATTTACAAATAGTCCCTTGAAAAATCCAGCAACACCATCTTCAGTATTTGCATATGCCTTGAATCCGAAAGACAAGAATAAAGAGCATATGGCAATAAAAACAGCATCGGATGCAACAAATTGTGCAGAATCAGATTTCAACTCATAAGCAACATTTGTTAATTCTAAAGTGAATAATCCGCCCCATGAGTAGTGATAGTTAGGATGAGCAAATCCCAAAATATTGAGAATTGCTAGGAAAATTCCCCACATTGAAAGTCCAATGAACCAATTTGCGGTACATTTGGAAGGGTTCGTAATCATGGAAATTATCCCACTTTGATTGTCACCTTGTTCACTGCTCATGTCTGTGGCCACCTACCATTGTGATATAAGCACACCGAATCGCAATTGAGCATTTTGTGCAACAACAAAGTAGTCGCTTTCAATGATAATCAGTCTATTGATGAAATCAAAGGCGGGTTTGGTGGCGATATTTTTTGTCCAAAATACCCAACATTTCTGGCTCGGACTCACTCATTATTGTCATTGGTTCAACATTCGTTGGAATACAAGAATTGATTTCCTTTGTGCGACCCATTCTTCCCCGACTAATTACTCGGGCAGTAATCAACCCAAGCATATCAAGGTTTGAGATCAGCATCCTTACTCTCCTTTGAGTAAGCGCATTTTGACCTACGAATTTACATGCTTGCGCATAGATATCTTGAACTTGGCCAGTTTCAATATTTTTCAATCCATATTTTTCATTGATTAATATTGAAGCTAATACCAACTTTTGTTGTTTTGGAAGAGCCGAAATTACGGGGGTTATTTGATCTGCTTCAATTTGAGATTGAGCGATACGTACATGTTTTAACATTACAGAATTTTTCCCTTCTTCATCAGCCTTTTCGGTTGAAACTCTCAACAATTCAAGAGCACAACGAGCATCACCATGTTCTTGAGCTGCTAGCGCTGAACATAATTGAATAACACCATCCTTTAGCACACCTTCCTTGATTGAAGTTGCAGCACGTTGTCGCAATATATCTTGCAACTGTGAAGCATCATATGGATTGAAAATCACATCAAGTTGTCCTAAGCGAGAACGAACTCGAGGGTCAAGGAATTCTGTAAACTTCAAATCATTTGAGATTCCAATCACACAAGACCTTGAATTTTGTAAAGATTGATTTAAATTTGTCAGATTGTATAACAAATCATCACCAGCCTTTCTAACTAGATGATCAATTTCATCAAGAACGATGATGAATACTCCACCCTTCGCATCCATTCTTTTTACCAATTCACTGAATACTCTATCTACGGGCCATCCTGTAAATGGAATCTCATCAATTTCATACGATTCATACAAAGAATTTCCAATATGCGCTAATACTCGGTATTGTGTATCAATTTGTCTACAGTTTACCATAATGGTATTGACATTTCTACCAATTCTCGACCCCTTGACTTCCAATTGAGTACAGACATAAGATGCTACTGCAGTTTTCCCAGCGCCTGTGACTCCATACAGGGTCATATTAGATGGAATATTTCCATTTAGTGCCTCAACCAAATTCAATGAAAGAGACTTGACTTCTTTCATGCGATGAGGTAACTCATCAGGAGTGTGATTGTCTCTTAACAAATCTTTATTGATAAATAGAGTTTTTCTGTTGAGAATATCGTCAAAGATATTGTCAGACATTATTGCAACTCCTATTCGTATTTCGTGCATTTTCCGGTGGGGTAGATGCGCGACGATTCTCTTGAGTCCGAGCCCCCCTTATAGCACTGTCCACTACTACGAAAAATATCTATGTGTTTGGATAATAAATAGATTTTATACTTAGTATATTAACTCCCAATTGAAATGACCGGATTACAGAAAAATAACATTACATATTTTCCGATTTTCTGCAAAAATCCCAGAACAAGTTCATAATGAATTATTAATGCGGGATAATTTTTGTTAAATTGATAAACAAAAAATAATAGGTAATTTTTATACACCATCATTTCCACTGGAGTATTTTGCAAAGTTGAAAATACCCTAAGACAACATTCGTAACATTAGTTCCAATTATTGCCATCCCACAGCAAACTAATTCCATCATATGCATGAGTTACATTGTTAGGAAAAATTGGATATTGATTGCTCATCAACACTTCAAACTCTGAATCTTCCATATCAAGGAAGGTATGTGTAAGTAGTAATTTTGTATCTGGTACTCTTTGTGAGAGTGACTCAATATGCGATGGCTTATGATGCTCTTCACTTGGAACCCACTCAGGTATTCCCATCTCAATAATTGCAATTCTAGAACGTTCAATTGCTTGATACAGCATTTCACAAGGACCAGTATCGCCGCTATGTACTAGATTTGCACCCGATGAATGCTCTAAACGATAGCCATGCGGGTCAACAGAAGCATCGTGGAGTACCTTGAATCTTTCAAATGTCCATTCGTTAACAATTCCAGAACTTTCTTCCACCCAATTGATTGTTTGAAAAATCTCTTCTAATGATCCTGGATACGCTAATTGGCATAGTTGCCACAATCTTTCCTTTACCAATTTTGAGCCAACAATTGTTAGTGGCTTTACCATTTCTCTATCTGAAATATATCTTCTTTCTAATAGTAGGAAAGGGAAACCAAAAACATGGTCTCCATGAACATGAGTTACGAAAATTGTTTCAATATCTGAAATAGGTATTCCAGCTCTCCTCAAACTAGCCAAAGCAGTAGGAGGAGCATCGATGATGTGTTTTCTATCAATGCAACAAAATGAGTGATGACGGCCATGTGGCAAGAATGCATTGCCTGTGCCAAGCATCAAAATCTCATGCGCCATAAATCCTCTAGCAACAACTATCGCTTGAAGTCATTGGACAAAAGATATGGTCAATATACATCACGTAGGTAACGCTTCTGTTCTCTCATCATAGTTTTCTCAATGAAGAAAGTAGCATCCTCTTCAGACATACCACCATGTTCTATTGCGATATCGATTAAAGCACGGTGGACGTCCTTTGCCATTCGTAGTTTGTCACCACAAATATAGAAATAAGCACCTTCTTCAAACCATTGCCAAACTTCTGCACCATTTTCTTTTAGGCGATTTTGAACGTATATTTTTTCTGCTTGATCTCTAGACCAAGCTGTTGTAAATTTGTATAGTTGGCCACCATTTAACCATGATTCAATTTGTTCTTTATAATAGAATTCAGTCTTCTCAGATTGGTCTCCAAAGAAGAGCCAATTTTTCCCTGTACCATCATCATGGACTCTTTGTTCCATGAATGCACGGAATGGAGCGATTCCAGTTCCAGGTCCTACCATGATAATATTAACAGATTTATCTTGTGGAAGAATAAATGATCTTGTTGGAGACATAAATACGCCGATTTCTTTTCCAGTCATATCTATTTCATCTGCCAAATATTGTGTACATATTCCACCGCGAGCCCTATCATGATAAGTGAAACGAACGATACCCACAGTCAATTCGACCTTACCTGGATGAGCATCATGTGAAGAAGCAATTGAGTATAAACGAGGCTTCAATCTATCTGCAATATTCAAGAATTCAGAAGAAGAATATTTGACATTAAATTCATGCATAATGTCAATGTAATCTCTTGTCCATAGATAATCAGCGATTGCATCAGAATCAGATGTAATAGCAGCTACCTTTGAAGCAGGGTCGCTAGCGGTAGAACTGGAAGGAAGAGTATTCGAGACTTCTTCACCATTTCTCGTGCGAGAAACAATGTTTAGAGAGATTTTTATTCCAGAAGAAACAATCTTTTCAGTTAATGAATTAACAAATTTCTTATTAGCCATATGCACTTCAAAATCTTTCTTTAATGCAGAATAGAGATCCCTCTCACCATTGTGTGTGGTGACGATTTCGTCCCGATCCCAACCTTGAATTTCAATTAGTTCTTCCACAATGTGCGGTGGGTTTTCAGCAATAACTCCTAATGCGTCACCTACTTTGTATTCAAGCCCTGAATCGCCTAATTCAAAAACGATATGTCGCGTTTCTTTACGAGAACCTTCTCCATTGAGAATGTAGTTCTCAGAAATAGTAGTCATATACGGGTTCTTTGCTGACCAATTGGACATAATATCACCTTCAGCCAATGCTGATATTGAAAGCCACAAGGCGTCTGTTTATCATCATTCGCTCAAGTCAACTTTGAGTGAAATTACAATTCAATCTCAATTGAATTATTCAGCGGTAACTGGAATCGGAATACTTGCAACAGGAATACCTTGAGCCCGAGCAATCCCCTCCATACGTTTTGTCCAAACTGAATCAGGACCAGGGAATGCAAGCATATGCGTTGCTCTTTTCAACATCTTCTTTGCTAAACTCGCCTCAGCTTGAGGGCGGCCAGTATCAGCAGATTTGTCTGGCCTTGGTGTTGCCCAAGCTTCAGAAAATACTGCTATTGGAATGTTATTGTTATCGGCCCATCTCTCTGCGATAAAATCAACTCCACTCGCTCCTCCTAAAATTATCAAATCTGGATATTCATTATACAGTACCCAATTTTCTAATTGTTCCTCTAACCATGAGTAATCATAAAATTTAGAATTACCACATATTACCAAATTTACAACAAGTCCACTCTTGTTCAAATCCTTACCTGCTAACTCGTCGAGGACCTCTGCCCCGGTTTTCTTTACTTGCGCCATATTCCTACAGTAATTTACTACTAGAAAACCTTTATGCTTTTACTGGCCTATTTTATAGTTAATTCTCATAAAATTTGAGTTATTGTATCAAATGTAATCTTCAAAAAAACCATTCGCAGTGTAATTTCACAACCGTTGGCATCATAGGTTAGATTCACTTCGAGTGCTTTATGGGATTCAAACGGGTTCTGATTGCTAATCGTGGAGAAATAGCATTACGAATATTGCGAGCGCTAAGGGATATGGGAATTGAAGTCGCAATTATTCATGGCAAAGAAGATAGATTATCACTACCTGTCCGACTTTCTGATGTTGCTTATCCAAATTACAAAAGTAATCCTCTCGATTCATACCTAAATATTGAGGATGTGATCACCGCTGCTAAAGAATTACAGTGTGATGCAATTCACCCTGGATATGGATTTCTTGCAGAAAATTCGGCATTTGTTGCTCGTTGTGCTGAAGAAGGAATTACTTTTATTGGTCCAAGCGCTGAAGTAATATCTCTATTGGGTGATAAAATAGAGGCAAGAGCGGCGATGGAGGTTGCTGGATTACCTACTGCAAAGGGTTCTTCTGAACCAATATCTGATGCAGCAGTAGCAAGTAAACTGGCTCTGGAAATCGGTTATCCGGTAATTATCAAAGCAGCTGCTGGTGGGGGAGGAATCGGAATGCAAATTGTTGAAAAATCAGACGAGTTTGAGAGTGCATTAAAGTTATGTCAATCTCGGGCAAAATCAGCATTTGCAGATGAGCGTGTTTTCGTTGAAAAATATATTCAAGGAGCTCAACATGTTGAGTTCCAAGTACTAGCAGATGGTAAAAAAGCAATTCACTTTGGAGAGAGATTTTGCTCTATCCAACGTCGTCATCAAAAGTTGGTTGAAGAAGGACCTTGGTTGGATGAAGCAAAGCGTGCAGAGATTGGAGACTTGGTTTGCCGAGGTGCAGAATCTGTGGGCTACAAAGGATTAGCAACATTTGAATTCTTGCGAGATGCGAATGGAGATTTTTACTTCCTTGAAGTAAACCCTAGAGTACAGGTTGAACATACAGTTACAGAATTGATAACTGGATACAATTTAGTTGAACTTGGAATTAGAGTCGCCCAAGGAGAAAAATTACCACTCACTCAAGAGGACATTGTTATTCGAGGACATGCGATACAGTGTAGACTAAATGCAGAAGACCCTAGAGATTTTATTCCAAGTCCGGGTCGTCTATGGGAATGCCATTTCCCATCAGGTTTCGGTGTTCGTTGTGATACTCATGCATATCCTGGTTACGAAATGCCGGGATGTTTTGATTCCTTGTTAGCTAAATTATTAGTCTGGGGTCATGACCGAGAAGATGCAATCCGTAGGATGAAAACTGCTCTCGATGAAACAATAATCACTGGTGTTGAACATCTAATTCCATTACATCGAAGAATAATGGATGAGGAAGATTTCAATAATAGAAATATCACAATTCAGTATATTGATATGCATCAAGAATTGCTTGGATGATTGTTAACACTCTCATTTCAAAGCGATTGTATCAAGAAGGCGGGTCAAGTCGCCGTATCATGCCTGTCCTCAATATAGCGATGGTTGGTTCCGATGATTTGGCCAAAGAAATTGCCAAAGCAACAGATCAGCGTGATGTTCATACCTATGTTCACAAGGAATCTGGAGCAGAAGGTCCAAGAATACTTTCTATTATTCGTCCAGCGAAATTTCCAGAGAGATTGAGGCCATTTTTAAATGCATTATCAGCAGCAAAAGTTGGTATGGTTGAGATAACAAAAATTGATGCAACTTTAGGGGAAGTTGTAGTCGCATTTGCTAGTGCTGGAATTGACAAAGGATTAGTAATAATTAACCCACCACAAGGTGAGTGGGTCGATGAAGAACAAGTCAAGATGATATTCAAACAAGCAGGTTTGGGCAACTGGTCTTTTGAAGGAAACGATGGGATTAATTTGCGCGAAAAATTGTACGGTTTAATGGACCAAGTTGCTGGTGATTTGAAAGCGATTCAACAGGCACCATTAGTTCTACCAGTCGACCAACATTTCAATGTAAAAGGAATTGGTTTGGTGGCAATTGGTTATGTTCAATCTGGAACGGTTAATGTTCATGATGAGTTGATATTACTTCCAGCAGATGGAACGGGTAATGCAAAATCACTTCAGGTGATGGATGATGATGTAGATGCAGCAGTTGCCGGAGACAGAGTAGGTCTCGCTCTTCGTAATGCAAAGGAAGACCACTTGGGAAGTGGAACCATTTTAGTTCATCCTGCAGTCGAAGACAAAAAAACAGCAACGAGTATTCCACTGGCAGTGGTGCAGCACAATTCCTCAACAATGACTCTAACGCGTTCACCTTTCCAGAAGAGGGAATTGGCAGTTGGAGACATCATCCATGCTAGTGCTGATTTGCAATTTGTAGTTGGACGTATTGAATCAATTGATGGAAGTGAAGCGATAGTAAATTGGGAATCTCCAATTTTCATTAGAAGAGAAAATCCGCAACCCACTTTGATTGCGCAATTGGATTCTAGGCCAAGAATAATGGGTAATGCAATATTGAAACTGAAGTAATTCACCTACGGTGGGAAAAAAAGGGTTCAGTTTTCGCCCTCTAAAACTGAACATTTAGCGGTGGATTGATAACCCCTGCCAGTCGCTTGGCTGTTTGGGATGCAATCGATTGGACACGCAAATGGTCCAACGTGTGAGGAGAACATAGAGGTTCTCGGTTCACTAATGTTGGATGGGACTCCTGGAAGGGTTCTCGCAGTTCTTGATGAGCGTATGCTATCATTTGAATCAAAAACAGGCCATTTAACCTGTATTAGATTATCGTCAATACTTCACACACATCATCATAATTCTCGTCTCGCTCCTTTTTGGGTTGCATTCCTTGGAGTGGTGTTTGTATGGTTTGGATATCGAATTATTGACCCATTGGATTATAGAATCGGTGCAATGATTATCGGTGGAGCTTTCATCAGTTCTTGGATTCTTACAGGTCGACCTACTTTGACTATTGAAACAGATGACAATGTCTGCTTTGCGATTATGGGGAATGATGCAAAACTGATGAGAATGAATCACTTGGTTCAAAGAATAAGTCAAGGAATGTCTATGCAAGAAGCAAGAGATGGTTTGGAACTACTCGAAAGAGATACTGATTATCCAGGAGTTACCAGCCTTGAAGAGTCATTTGATATGCTAAAACCTGTAAATATCCTAGCTCCAACATCAATCGGTACATTTCTTGGTAGCGATGTAGAAGAGAGTCCGATGGCAATGTTTGATTCAGCAATGTTTTCTTCTGATGAAGAACAAGTTTTGGAATTAGAATATGCAGATGAGACTCAAGCCGAAACAGGTTTACCTGATTGGTTTACAAACGATGAACCAGAAATAGATCTAGGATTATTCCCAAGCTTTTCAGCAGATGGATTGATTCAAAGAGCGGGTGATAATATTGAAACTAGGAGGTATAACGAACAACCTCATCAACAATATGGAGCAGTACAGCCAAATCCAGTTCACAATCAAATTCCAACTCAGATGCCGTATCAGGGCCAATATGGTAATCAGCAATATCAAAATAATGGCCAATTTGTTCCCCCGCAAATGCATCAAATTCCAACAAATGTTCAGCAGCCAATTTACAATCAAACTCAAACACCAATGCATCAACCTATGGGTATGGCAATACCGGGCGATGCTCCATTAGTGGCACCACCAAATTATTCTGAACCAATAGTGAAACAGGAAGCAGGCGAAAGTCAATTGCCAGAACCGCTTCCTAATTTCTGGAATTCGGATGGAGCACATGTACCACTAGCAAATAGAGTACAAGATGCAGAAGATTCGGTAACCTCCTTTAACGCTCCAGATTCATTACCTATTTCATTGACTGGAATTAGTACAAATTCAATTGTTGCAAATGCACGTTCTAACGAAAAGGAAGTAATTCCATCTTCTGCAAATGGTCAAGAAATACCAACGCAAGTTATTGGTGAGAAATATGCAAATCTAAAGAAAAGAGACAATGGTGTTCAGAATCATTCTAGATTGATAATGAAGAGTAGAACTCCATTTAGAAGTCGTGGAGTAGTTGGTGGACTAGTTCGTTCTTCACTTTCTTTAGGCGCAAGGCAGGCTACTAGAGTCGCCCTATCAGCCACTCGTGTCGCTACAAATGCAACTAGAACTTTGCTCGGTAGGGAAGCCGGTTACGATATTAGTGAATCCACTGAATCACTTCGCGTTCGTTCACATCAAAATTTAGAATCAGAGGTTCTATCCAGTATTCAAAATCTTTCTGAAAAAGAAGGAGGTAATTTACCTCAACATGAAGTTGATAGATTACATCAACACATCAGTCGCACAAATTCATTGATTGAGCAACAGGCTCAAAATGAATTAGAATCAATATCTTTTGGAGATCTTGTTGACAGTGAAACACATACATCAAGTACCGCTGGAAAAGGTGGACTACCGCGACTTGATTTGTAATAACATCAAGAAGTGTTGGTGATTGAACGGTATTTTTCCAAACGTGTCTCATATTCAGAAATTTCTAAATTGGAGATTTTTTCTGTACCGAATGTTTGCAATGTAAAGGAAGCAGTAACAGTCGCATGTACTAATCCTTCAGCCAATTCCTCTTTTGAAATATTGCCATCACCTTGTGCTAACATTGTCGCCAATGCACCAGCGAAAGTATCACCACAACCAGTTGGGTCAACGATATTCAATACTGGAAATGCTGGCATTGAAAGTAAACCATCTGGATGTAAGGCCAAGACTCCATGTTCGCCTCTCTTAACAACTAATATTGCTCCATTAGTCATTTTCTGAACCTTATGTGATGCTCGCACTAAGTTGTCATCGCCAGCAAGCATTCTCACCTCACCATCGTTGAGAACAACCAAGTCAACCTGTTTGATAACTTCAAGCAAACCATCTCGAGCAATATCTATCCACAAATTCATTGAATCCAATATCGAAACTCTAGTAGGTTTTGATTGTTGAATTACAGCCATTTGTAATGCAGGATGTAGGTTGGCACAAAATAGCACCTTTGGAGAGCGGTATTCTTCAGGAATTTTAGGTTGGAAGTGTTCAAAGACATTCAAGTGAGTTTCATGAGTTTGAGCTTGTGACATATCTCCATGATAGGATCCTTTCCAGCGAAATGTTCCGCCTTCAGCAGTTTCAATGCCTCTTATGTCAAGCCCCGCATCGACTAACTTGTCAATATCTGATGAGAGAAAATCATCTCCGACAACTCCTACTAAGGCAATCTTTCCACCGGACAATCTCTTACCATGGAATGAAGAAGAAAACCCACCATATGTAGCAGAACCTCCTAATTCATCATCGGATACTCCACTTGGAGTAGACAGGGAATCATATGCGATACTGCCGACGATTACTACATCCATAACTCGGGCTAATTATCACTGGTTTATGGAACTGACGACAAATAGTCAACAGTGTTAATATCATGAAAATAAGCAAATAATTCACAGAATTATTCTTTATTATTCAACATGTTTTGGCGAATTGCCAATGCAGCATCATATTCTACTTGCTCTTCTTCATTTTCAACAACAAATTGTGGAATTGGAATTGGACGCATCATTGAATCGATTGCAACGAAGAAGAAATATCCTTCACAAATCTTCTTCTTTTTCCAATCGGATTTATTCAGTGTAAATGCAGTAACTTTAGTACATGCAGTGTGAGAACTTGTGAATACAACTTGGCCAGTCACCTCAAGAAGATCCCCTTGATGAGCAGGTGCAATAAATTTCAGAGTATCTATTGAAATTGTTACAAATTCGCGATGAGCGAATTTAGCACAAGCAATTCCTCCAGCCTTATCCATCAATGACAAAAGACGGCCACCAAAGAGGGTATTGTATGAGTTTGTATCTTGAGGAAATACCTCTTCAATGAGGGTAACCGACTCCTTTGTATATGGCTCCATGGTAATTGGGAAATGTTTCTCCTTCAAGAAGCCATGTAACAAAGTAAGGTGCGAAGGGGTGGTTTGATGATACCCTGGCATCTCGACGAGACATGAGCGGTGACAAAGTGTGCATAGGCTTGGTGTCTGGAGGTATCGATTCACCAGTTGCAGTCGCTCGTATGCTAGTAAAGGGATGGAAAATACATCCACTACATTGTAGCCAAGAACCTATAACCGGCCCTGCTGCAGAGCAGAAGACGATTGCACTATTACGTCATTTATTACAAATGGAAGGCCCTCTTGGCGATGCAGCAAGAGCTAATTTGTCGCGACAATTGACAGTAGTTCCAGTTGCTGAACAATTGTCATTATTCACAGAAAAATGGAATCATACTGAGTATTTTATTCACATGAAAAGAATGTTTAACAGATTGGCGGATAGGGCTGCACAAAATATTCCAGCAACACATGTATTGACTGGTGAAAATTTAGGTCAAGTTTCAAGTCAAACATTGGGAAATTTGGGCTCTATTGAGCAGGCTACTAACTTACAACCCCTTCGCCCATTATTAGGATTTGACAAAACAACAATCATGCATATTGCGGACAAAATCGGAACATATGAGATAAGTAAGGGTCCCGAAGTTTGTGATGCTTTAGGTCCAAATCATCCTACTACAGTAGCCAATCAAGAATGGTTGGAAAAAAGTGAAGAACGCGTTGGTGGCATGGACAATATTTGTGATGCAGCTTGGCAGTTAAGAAGAAATGTTGATTTGTGAATATTATTTGTAATAAATAATACAAAAAACGCCGAATCTCACCTTTTTGCTGTGATTTCCACCCTCCGTAGGAGGGTCGTTTAGAAAATACTGTTTTTGACATTGATGCGACGAGGTTTTAGGTGGATTGTCCCTCGCAGGGGACAGCAGGTGATATTATGAGCCAACAGAATAGAAAAATTAGCACATCAATGTTTTTGGTAGCATTGATGCTTTTCGCACCACTAGCAACAGCATCTTCGGTCAGCACATTTGCAAATGGCGACTCAGATGTTGATGTTGAATTAAGAGATGGATCGGCATATTTGAACATTAATGATGGCACTATTGACTTACCTGCAGGGGAAACCGTAACTGGTGCTTCTTTGAAGATTGCAACCAATATGATCGAACATTCTTCAAATGCAAGAATTGATGTTGATACTATTCCACGTGTATGGAATCCTCAATACAACAATCAGCTAACAATCTTCTCAAATATTGATGATTTCCAAATTGAAGATGGTTCTCAAGCAACTCCTGTAAGTTTGAAATCTGAAGGTTTCCTTACAGATTTTGAAGGTACTGATGGTGGTTTCATGGATATGACTATGCCACCACCAACAAGTGGAATTGGCTGGGAACATGGTTCACTTTTCGGTGGAACGATTACAAATTCAAATTGTGCTTCCGGTACTGATTGCTGGGGAACAAATGTCTATGATGAGAATTACACCGATGATAATGGTGCTCAAGCATTTAGTCTAATGATGAATTCTCCAGAAATGTTCGTCAATCCACAATTAAAATCTTACAATGCACACTTTGCATCATGGCACAACTTAGAGGCCTTTGAAGACTCTGGAGTAGTACCTCAAAACAAGTTCATGGATTGTGCATATATTGAAATCCGCTCATCTTTAACAGGAAATTTCCCACCAGACTCTACCGGTTTTGATTATATTCCAATCTTTTTACAACAATCCAGTGGAATTGGTTATTCTAATGGATATTATCCAAGAGGCAATCAAAATAATCAAATTGATTATCGATGCGGTGGAATTGCATCTGGTGATTATGGTCTTGCAGGGCAATCAACCTCGGCATCAAATACAAATGGTTGGGCAGATATTGCATTAAACCTAACTGACTTTGTTGGAAAATATATTCAACTTCGCTTCGTTATGGAACATCAAGGATATAATCCACCTAGCGGTTGGTTTGTTAAAGACTACAACACATCTGGATGGTATATTGACAATTTCAGATTGGGTGATTTATTGCCTCAATCTGGTGAGATGACAATACGCGGATTCCTTCCTTCTTCTCTTGGTGGAAAAAACCAGCCAAATGGATTTGGAATTCTGAATTTGGAGTCTGAAATTACCACTAGTGCAACACTTGAAGTCGATATTGTAGATTCAACCAATGGACAAGATGTTCTAGATAACAATGGAAATGCGATGACAGGGTTATCTGGAAAAATCATTGAATTATGGGATGTGAATTCAACCACTTACCCGAGTATTAATTTGAAATTTAGGTTTGATTCAGGTCCCAGTCGGCTCAGTACACCAATACTTCATGGATTAGGTCTAGGAACTAGGGTTGGGACCGGATTTAATCAAACAGCAATTGGAATGAACACGATAATCGATGGAGTATGGTACTCTCCAGGTGTGGGTGAACCAATGATGTATTCTCCGGATATTATTGACGATTCTTTCACTGTTAATTTGGAAAGACAAAAATTCAGTCGTCCAATTACAAGTATCACTCCAGTGATTCAAGACGATTGTACTGAAGATCCCACGATTGAGGTTTCATACTTAGGAGTGGCGGGCATGGACACATTATCAAATAATGTTCAAGAGAATTTATCCGCACCAATCTTTGGATTCAAAGCAATTATTTCCTATACCAACTCATGTAATGTTGGAGAGATATGGTTTGACCTTACCTTTGGTCATCATGCTGAGAGGGTTCAAATCGATGTAGCGCACGATGGCGATACTGATTGGGGATTCGATGAGCCAGCATTCGGATATTTTGGAAGACAGACAACCCTTTGGAATAACAAGGCAGACAATATCAATTATGGTGCAGAGGCCAAGGCAATGTATACCGATTTGACTGGAACAGCAGTCGGTGGCCATTTCATGCTTCCGAAAGGTTCCGTTGTCACAGCTGCTGATGTAGCATTTGATGACATTACAATTCATTCTAACTCCGACCCGATAGAAGGTTTTGACCTATCTCTTGTTTCAGGAACACAAGAATATAGTCTTGGTAGTATTGACAATACAACAGTAATTGTTGCAGAAGGACTTCCAGATATTCTTGGACTTACAGCTGCACTAAACACATTGTTGACAAATCCAATGGTTCCAACTAGCCATGAGGATGAATATGGCAATGAATGGATGACTTTCTTCTTCAAAGCAGTATCACCAAATGCTAGCACAGGTGCATCTATGACCGTAAAGGGATTAGATATAATCTATGATTATTCTACAACTATCAATAATGGTGATGGACTTGATTTAGAATTGAACCAGGGTGTTGCACTTTGGGATGAAGGAGGAGCAACTGCTAGCGTAGAAATTGCAGTATCCTCTACTTCAGGTGGTGGAGTTACATTATCTGACCTTTCAGTTTCTACAAGCACAGGATATGATAACACTATTACAATGAATGGAAATCCAGTTGGACTTTATCCAAATGGTGATATTTATGAAATCGTAACAACTCACACTGTTGACCCATTGACAGGTTCTTCTCTTGCAGAAGCAACACTCTCATTTGAGTCAGAGACTGGTAGAATTGTACTAACATATTCTGAATTCTTAGGTTTCTCAGAAGCAAGTGATGAAGATGATTTGATTACACTTGAATCCTCATCCTATGCCGATATAACAAACGGTAAAGAAGTAATTTGGAGATTCAGAGTTAATCCTTCTTGGGAAGACACTGAAACGGTTAGAATCTATTCTGGCTTGATTGCAGGTAATGGTGTCAATGGCCTACCGGATGCATTGTTAATGGCGCCTGTTGGCGGTAATGCGGTTGAAAATGATGCAGGAATCACAAGTTTCAGTCTTCAAAACAGCATTGGAACCATTCAAGATTTAGATGACGGAATGTCAAATCAAGAGATTATTTTGGTAGGTTCAATCCGTCTGCAGGATTTAGATGCATCACCTGATCCAACAAGTTACTACACCACATTAGAATTACGCCATATCAATAATACAGAAGGTAATATCACAACAGAATGGGAAGAAGTAGCAAACCAATCAGGTGTAATTGGTGGTGATTTCAATTGGAGCATTGACTTAGGTTCAACAGCTGCAGGAGAAGAAACATATCGATTCAAGATGAGTGGATACGAAGGCGGAGACACCCTATGTCCTAGCCTATCACTTCGTCCTGATGTAGAATGTGCAATTCCATTTAATTTGACAATTGATACATATGATCCAAATTTGATGAATGTGCAAGTGTTGAATGGACAAGTAGATCCGAATGTGGATAGCAATTGGAGAACTCTAGTAGACGATACTTGGGTTGTTCCTTCCGCATCACAGCAGATTAGAATGCAAGCACAAGATTTGCCAAGTCCTCCTGAAAACTTGGAATTACATATATGGGTTGAACACGATCACGATACGAATTTAGACGGTATTGCAACTGCTGACGAGTATATCAGTATCACTCTAACCAGTGATGGTGAAGTGCCAAATTCAAATTACTCAGGTCAATACAATGATTATGCCAATGAAGGACAAGATCCTGTTGGAAAGGTTAGTTTATGGGTCGAAGGATTTGACTTGGCAGGTAATCCAATAGATGGTGGCGCACCTGGATTTGAGAATGACTTTGTGACATATGTTTCAATGTCATCCAAGAATCCGGTAATCCGAAATTTCTTCATCGATGATTCGAGCGATAATAGATTTATCAATTCAAATCAACAACAATGGCAAGGAGATTGGAATCAAACAATGTATGCTGGAAATGAATATCACTTGATTGTAGAAGCAGGTGATGACAATGGATGGCGTGATGTAGATTACATTAGAATTGATTTAGATGACTCACGTGAGGATATGACTCTGTGGTATTTCCCTCGTAATGAAACCGCTTGGACGGACAGCCAATGGATAGACATCATCGCTGAAGACGGCGAAAATGAAGGTCCTCGTTTGTTGAGAATGGATGGTGGTCATTTGGTTGATACCTTTGAATCTAATTTCTATCTTGATTTACCAATTAGAGTTGAATGGGGTGTATTAGGTGAAGGTAATACTTTGAATTCACCAGTACTCTATATGCAAGATTTGGATAATCCACGTTATAGAATGCTACCTGTTTCAGGACGTCACATTCAATCTTGGTTCTACAGTGACGGAATTCAACTTGATCTTAGAACTGATGAGACCAATGATTTGATGATTACTCCATTCTTTACTGATGAAAGTGAACCGTATACTGCTGATATTAGAAAAGGATTCGTTTATCCTGGTGATATAGTATCATTTGTTGGACAATACGCATACGTTGACGGAATATATGACAGCGTATACATAAAGCCTGAAATTGAAATGACATTGAAGATTATTCGTGAAGATGCACAAATGAATGGTGCTAAGGGATATATTGCATATCCAGGTGAAACAATTTATCATAATTTTACTGGTGGTGAATTCAACATTAACATTACAGCACCTCCGGTAACAAACGACTACAGATATACATTTGAGTTGATTGATTTACCAAACGGTGCAATCGATACAACCTCTGGATTATGTTCTAGTTCATCCTCATTTGGATGTGCTTCATTCAACATTAAGGTTGACAGTAATTCACCTCGTGTTGCTACTAACTCTTGGACTGCTAAGAAAGGAGCGACAGGAGAGATTCTTGAAGGATTCATTTCAACTTCAAACTATCACTGTATAGATGTTGAAGTAATTATTGAAGAGCAAGAAGCACTCTTCCCGGGCGATGTTCAAGTCGCTTGGAAGTTCTTTGATGATCCTGCTAATGATATTACTTGGGGCAAATACAGAACAACTCATGGAAATGAGAAAATGACAGCAGATCTTGACCTAGCGCCTACTGGTGGTTCATACTTCGCAACAGCTGATTGTATTGACCTATGGCCGTTAGAAGATGGACAATTTGATCCAGTCGCTGCTGATATAATCAGTGTTGAAGTTATCTTCTGGATTGAAGGTGTAGATTCAGCCGGTTCTCAAATTATCCTTGGTGGTGGATTGCAAGAAGATGGTTCAGTCGGTCATATGGTATCTGGAGAAATATCTCACAAATCAATTTACAGTTTCATTCATGAAGCTGCAAAGTTTGATGTTTTGAATGTAAAAATGACCCCTACCAATCCAACTGTAGGGCAAAAAATGAAACTTGAAGTTGAATTAAGAAATACTGGTACTATGGATGGTTCAGCAAGTCTTATTGTGAAATCAGTAATCAATAATGGAATTCCATCAAAGGTTGGAACGATTGAAACCGAACAGTTGGCAATTGGACAATCCGCTTGGTTTACAATTGAACTCGAAGCCTTCCCAAGTGCAACTACAGGAATGTATTACATTATTCTTGATAATGCTTCTAGTGATATGAAATATGATGGTTCTGCAGTAGGTGAACAATTCAACGTTAAGGTTCAAGCGCCAGATGATTCAAGCAGTGCAACTCTACTGTTAGCAATTGTTGGTATTATCGCAGCAGTGTTATTGGTTCTTGTAATCGTATTGGTTAAGCGCGGAAAAGATGGAAGTGGTACATCATCTAGCGTCTATGATGATGAATATGATTTGGATGAAGATGGTAAGGTATACGCCGAGTTACCAACTCATACTGAAAGTCCGCCCGCAGATGTTGATCCTGAAATGGCTAGAGCATTGGCAGAATTCCCTCAATGGTCTCAAGCAGAAATCCAAGGTTACTTTGACCAAGGATGGAGCATTGAAGCATTACAAGATTGGATAAAGAATCAATGAAGGTGGCATTATTGCAGCCTATACTGTCATGGGATGACCTTGAATGGTCGGATCCAGATGGAGGAAAAATCATCCTGCATGGAACATTGCCTACAGTAATATTCCCTTTAGTAATGAGGCCAAGGGAAGAATGGCAGGGTATTGCATTACTTGAGGCTCCAGATGTAGTTGAACTATGGGAGCAGGAAGAAATTGATGAGGCAGAGTCGCCAGGACTCAATCTAAACCATAGTCTTCTTTCTGGTGGAGGATTAGCGATTTATCTTGATGATGTAACAGAATTGGAAGGAGTTGTTTCAGGAAGATTTCCCGACCCAGAACCAAGGCGCTTACATCGCAATGCCGTTAGACATCAAAGGCCAGTATATTTTATTGAACCAACCGCTGATGATGATGAATGGCTTGAACATCTGAACAATGAAGCAAAGGCAGTATCTCATTGGAGGAAATTACTTGGAATGATTAGTCTAGGTGGTAAGTGGCGAAAAAGAATGAAAACTAATGTTGCTAAAGCAAGAAATCCTCCAAAAGGAGTAACAAAAAATATGGGTTCAGCAAGCGTATTAGCATTGACTTGGTGGCAACTTTCTGAGTGGTTAATCAATGAGTCAATATCCGAGTATAGAGATCGTAGATTTGCTACAAGATTACGCGGTGCATTAGCGGATTTAAGAGTCAAACACGGAGACGATGCAACTCTAATCTTACCAATGCATATGCCATGGAGGAATGCTATTTTTTCAGCTTTGAACGAGCAACATGAGGTTGAGGAGATTACTTCATCTCTAACCGTTTCGGATGACACAGAGGAGGAGTGATTATGGCGGCAAAAGGTTTTGATGTACGGGTTGAAAATCATCTTGTTCGTTTTATCTCTCAAACACCAGTTGACCAAGATGCAGTTGTTGCTCAACTTGGCGGTACTGCAACTGGCGGAGTTGTTATCAAAGTGTTAGATACTCCTCGTGCAACAATTGTAATTGATGCTGATGGAAAGATAGTAGTTCATGGAACTCATAGAGTTGAAACTGCTCGTGCAGCAGCAAAGGAATTCCTATTGCAGATGGGTTTAGATGATACAGGACTTACTACAGAATTAGGCCCTATGATCGCTTCATTTGATTTTGAAGAAACTATTGCAGTCGAATCAATTGTCGGCGAATTAGGGGCCGGAGATGCACAATATGATAATCGTCTTGGCTGTTCAATCATTGAGGACTCAAGACATGGAATAACCATACATGTTTGGCCAAATGGTAGATGTATTGCAACTGGTGCGCATTCTCCTAATATGGTTGCAATGGCTGCAGTTTATTGGAAGAGTCAATTTGATGAAAGTGGATATTTTGTTCAAAGAATTTAATTCAATTGATATTCAGGGCAAGAGAGAATAGCCACAACCTAGTGGCATCAATAGGTGAAAGCGGTGACTGAGTTATCCAAATTATGGGATGGGCCAGTTACTGACAACCATTTTCATCTAAATCGCAAAGGACTATTTCTACAAGCTGCTCGTGATTTTGAAAGGTTTGGGGGGACTGATTTGGTTCTAGTACACTGCCCAGATTTCACCTCCCCACCAACTACCAAAAAAGGTCATAGTAGTACATATGCAGATACAATTTCAATGGCTGAAAAAGTCCGTAAAGAAGTTGGACTAGGTGTTAGAGTCGTATTAGGCCCTCATCCTGCGGCATTTGCTCATCAATTAGACAATGCAATTGTGAGTGGAGATGAGCAAGGAATTGAAAATGCTGCAAATAACTATCGCGATAGTATTGATGCTGCACTTGATTTCGTTCATGAAGGAAAAGCACATGCTATCGGCGAAGTAGGTCGGCCTCATTGGCCAGTATCAGAACAGGTGTGGGATATGTCAAATGAATTATTGATGGAGACAATGCATTTGGCCAGTCAAGAAGGAATTACATTACAGTTACATGTTGAAGGAGAATTACAATCCACATATTCTGATTTATCACAAATGGCTACGAAAGCTGGAATGGATCTAAAGAAAATTGTCAGACATTATGCTCCTGCTAATATTGATGCAGAAATTACCAAAGGAATTACTCCTAGTGTATTGATTGGCAAAGGTGTTATTGAAGAATTGATGGAGAATATTGGAAAATCAAGTCACGGATTTTTACTTGAGACTGATTACATGGATGACCCGAAACGTCCAGGTGCGGTATTGGGTCCAAAGACAGTTCCAAAGAGAACAAAACAACTATTGGAGCTTGGAGTGGATGAAGAAACACTATGGAATACTCACCAAGATTTACCTAACTTGCTTTACGGTGAAACGGTGCGAGCATAGGCCTTTTTAGGAACTTTCATCCATCACATTGATGAAAGAGCGGTTCAACCCACACCCAGTGAGGAATATGCGTAGAGGGAAGATTCTAGCCTTTGCCCTTGCCTTTTTCATGCTTCCAGCATTATCTGTCATGACCTCCGCACAAGAAATTCCAACAATGCCAAGTGTTGAGATTGATTGCGATTCAAACCCTGAAATGAATGTCCATCCATCATATTACGAGCCAGTGGACCTAAATTGTGTTGTACGTAATCCATCCTCCTTCGAAGAGACAATTTCTGTTGAAAAAGAATGGGAAGGAAATAATGTAGAAATGATAATGTTGGAAGATACTTTCACATTAGCAGCAGGAGAAGAAGAGGAATTCATCATCACCTTTTCAGGACCTACAAAACTATCAGCTGATACCAGTTACTCATTTTCATTAATCGCTCAAGTTGATTCGGTTGGTATGGTGCCATGGGATTCAACAAATACTAATGCAACATACAATGGAGAATTCACAGTTTCTACCTATGGAATGGTCGAATTGGAAATGAGCGATAAAAGTACCAGAACATTGGAACTTGATGAAGCGAGAACCATTTCCTTCCAATTCACAAACAATGGAAATGATGAGGATAAAATCAGAGTATCGATTGCCAATGAAGCCGAACTTATTGAGAATGGTTTTAGTTTCCCATTAGGTTCATTCGTTGCTGAAGATGTTGCCGCCGGTGGCGTCTCTTCGCTGCGAGAAATATCAATTACAGCGCCATCTGAAGTTACCAAAGAGGTAAGAGTTCAAATGATAATCCGTGCAGAAAGTAATAACGATGCTAACGCTGAATTTAGTGAAATTGCAATAACAATTGTAATTGAAAAACCTAGTGATATCTCTGGATTGGGGGGACTTGATGAAATGAGTACTGGTGACATGAAAAAATATGGCGCCATTATCGGTGCTGGTATTTTGGGAATTTTCATGCTTGTTCTAGTGCTTAAGGTAATAGGAAGAAGATCTTCTGAAGTATCAACTCCTCAAACAATAGAACTTCCTGAGATTGAAGAGGAATCCAATATCATTGCAGATGATTTTGATGAATTTGATGATTTGTTTGCAGACTTGGATGAAGAAGATGATGATTTAGATTCCTTCCTTGATGACTTTGAATGATACTTCGCATATGCGCGGTAATGACAAATCAAGCATTTTTCCGCGTAATTTCAAAGTGGTGTTGAAAACGCATCAATTTGCGTTGGCTATTTCGGGGGTAATTCGGGGTGCGTCGGCCTATTTACAAAGGTCGTAAAACCTCCATTTATTGTTGTTATTCAACGGTAACAGTCAAAGGGGTGGTGTAGTGGGCAACACTTACCCAATGGGTAGGTGCTGTTATGCTCGGACTCCAAGGAAAAACCGCATTTGTTTTTGGTGTGGCAAGTGAGGATTCTATCGCTTGGGCAATTTGCCAACAATTGGCTGCTTCTGGAGTCACTCTATATCTTGGATATCAGAAGAGATTTATGAGTAGAGTATTCCAATTAAAGGACAAATTGCCTCAAATTGCTGGTTTCTATCCGCTTGATGTTGCAACCGATGGAGAAACTAAGGAATTCTTCGATGCATTTTCTGCCGAGAATCCAGGATTGAAAGCAGATATATTGATTCACGCCATTGGATTCGCTCCACGTTCATGTTTTGACCGTCCAATATTATTTGTTGAAGACCAAGATATAAACACAGCAATGACTATCTCGGCAAATTCCTTACAAAGGTGTTTGAAATTCGCATTACCTCACCTCAATGATAATTCATCAACAATAACTCTAACATATGCAGCAGCAAATCGTTTTGTTCCTAATTATGGAATAATGTCCATGGCTAAAGCAGCATTGGAATGTTGGACACGTGAACTCGCTTGCCACTTAGGGCCTGACGGGCACAGGATAAATGCGATTTCATCAGGACCGATTCCAACACTCGCTGCTGGAGGCATTCCTGGGTTTGACAAAATACTTGATCACGTTGAGGCAAATGCTCCTTTACGTAGAAATGTCAGTCAATCGGATGTTGCTGGTGCTGCAATATGGTTAGCAAGTCCACTTTCAAATGGCGTGACTGGGCAATGTATCTATGTTGATGCAGGATATTCAATTACGATGGTGCCTCAGAGTATCATGGATAACTGAGGTGCATTTCAATGGCTCTTACAACTGCAGATGGGAAGGAATGCGGAGGGATTGAGCAAGGCCCCTTTGAGCCAATTGCAGTGATTGGACTTGCTGCGATAATGCCAGATGCAGAAAACGTTGAACAATTTTGGCAGAATATTATTGATGCAAAAGTTAGTATTAAACAAATCCCAGAAGAAAGATGGCCAGGTCCATCAAATAACTTCTGGAAACAAGGTGGACCAGGTGAGGTCGAAGAGGGCTATACTTATTCTAAAATAGGCGCTCTTGTTGATGGATATGAATTCGATTGGCGCAGATGGAGGCAGCCACCAGGTACTCTTCCACAAATTGACATTTGTCAACAATGGGCGGTTGCCGTATCAGCTGATGCAATAGAAGATGCAGGTTTTGATGGAGAAAGCAAAGATATTGACCGAGTGAGAACTGGTGTTGTTTTTGCAAATGCATTGGGAGGAGAGAATCGCAATATGTCAAACATCCGTGTTTGGTCAAATCATACCAAACAGTTAGCATCTCAACATGGATTGCCCGAATCAAATATGGATTCATTCATTGAAGATGTAATTCAAGGAACTCCGAGAATCGATGAAGACACAATGCCGGGTGAATTAGCGAATGTTGTTTCTGGCAGGGTTGCAAATTTATTGGATTTGCAAGGGCCTAATCATGCGATGGATGCTGCTTGTGCATCTTCTATGGCAGCAGTATTAGATGCTTGCAGATTATTGCAAACAAGACAAGTTGATACAATGCTTGCTGGGGCAAGCGACCGTACAATGGACCCAGCAACTTTTGCAAAGTTTAGTGCAATCGGTGCTTTGTCAGCAACTCATTCAACTCCTTTTGATGCTAAAGCAAATGGATTCGTAATGGGCGAAGGTGCTGGTGTATTACTTCTCAAGCGTCTAGGCGATGCGATTCGTGATGGTGATGAGGTAAAGGCAGTTATTCGAGGAATCGGAGGTTCATCCGATGGGCGAGGAAAAGGAATTACTGCTCCAAGCCAAAGAGGGCAGGTTCAAGCGATGGCGCGTGCTTACAATCAAGCAGGATATGATGCATCTACTGTTCAGTTAGTTGAAGCACATGGGACCTCAACTAAAGTCGGTGATGCTACCGAGTTATCAACACTATCGCGCTTGTGGACAGGTTTTGATGGCGGCGATCATGTTGCTGTCGGTTCGATTAAGTCACAGATTGGGCATCTAAAGGCAGCAGCAGGTATTGCTGGAATAATGAAATCAGTTCTTGCATTACACCATCGTACAATTCCTCCAAGTGCAGGATTTGAGACTCCAAACCCAACAGTAGAGTGGGGTAATATTCCATTCTTCGTTCCAACTCAAGCAATGGAATGGCCAAGACCCCAATCAAATCCGAGAAGAGTCGGTGTATCCGCATTTGGTTTTGGTGGAACAAACTTCCACGTTGCGCTTGAAGGATATGAGCCAGATTTCCACGCACCACTTGCCCAACAATGGCAACAGCGATGGGATGCATATTCACAGCCACTGGATGGTTCACAGAGTAACCAAACAAGCGGCCCAATTGCAGCCTCAATCTTGGATTCTGCAGCAACACCTTCAATGAATCATCAACAATTGAAAGAGATTGAGGGTGGAATGTTATTGCTTTCAGGTAGTGACATTTCTCAAATCAAGCAACAAATTGAAGCGATTTCGTTCGAAGGCCCTAACTTTGATGATGACCCTAGGGGGCTTCGTTTATCTCAAGCACTTGACTCCATTAGTGGGGATTATTCATCTTCTGACAATGTCAGAATGGCACTCATTGCCACATCTTGGGCTGAATTCGATAAGCGCTGCGCACTTGCAGTTAAGGCGATGGATGACAAAGAGAAGTGGGGCTTCTTACAAGCACAAGGTGTTCTGCTAACCGATGATGCTGCATTACCAGAACAAGCCAAGATTGCTCACTTGTATCCTGGCCAAGGTAGTCAATATGTTGGAATGACACATGACCTATGGCAAAGGTATTCTTCTGTTCAAGAAGTCTGGAAACAATCTGATACTACAATGACCGAAGTGTTGAATGGTGAAAGTTTGTCATCATTTATCCTTCGTTCCGGATTATCTAAAGAACAGTTGGTTGAAGCAGAACACAAACTCAAGCAAACAGAATATACTCAGCCAGCAATGTTGACAGCAGATTTAGCAATTGAAAGAGCATTGAATGATCATGGCCAAACACCTGATATGGTTGCAGGGCACTCTTTAGGAGAATATGCAGCATTGATGTCGGCAGGTATTCTTGACATGGATGGAGCGCTTCGTGCAGCAGCAGCGAGAGGTACTGAAATGGGTTCAGTAGAAGTTGATGACAAAGGACTGATGGCAAGTGTTAGCGCACCCTATGATGATGTTGCAGCAATTATTGAACAGGTGGATGGATATGTCATCGCCGCAAATAAGAACTCACCAAAGATGACAGTAATCGCTGGTGAAACGATACCTGTTCAAACTGCAATGGCTGAATTTGAAAGTCGTGGATTCCAATGTGTTGCATTAGCGACAAGTCATGCATTCCATTCCAAGATAGTAGCACCTGCAAATGAGCCATTGCGCCGATTCTTAGAAGGTCTTGAAATTCGTTGGCCAACGATTCCAATCACTGCAAATGTAGATGGGAACTTTTACCCAATGTCAGGAGAAGGTGATTCTAAACAGGCGATTTTAACTCAATTAGCACCGCAAATGGCATCCGCGGTTGAATGGACAACACAAATCCAAACAATGTATTCATCAGGTGCAAGAGTATTCATCGAAGTAGGTCCAAAGAGAGCATTGAGTATGTTTGCTACACAGATTCTTGAGGGCCAACCATCCTTGTCTATAATGACAAATCACCCTAAGCAAGGTGGAATTGCATCTTTCCTCTCTGCATTAGGTATGCTTGCTTTAGCCGGTAAGCAGACACAATGGCCAACTGGTAATTCATCAGTTTTGACCGAAGCATTCCGTGCTGGTCCTATTGAAGCACATCAAGCGAATACAATCTCCACATCACAAACAAGTTCTTCTCTCGAAGATTTACGCACATCAGCACGACCTCTTCCAAGCGGTTCAACTCAATCGGTCGTTACAACTGTGACACAAACAGAATCTCTGCAAAAGGATCCAGAGCAAATTGCTAATAATGCTAAACTTGCATATCTTGGTGACCGTCTATCAGCATTAACCGGATATCCAGCAAGATTCTGTAATGGAATGGTCAATCTTCGCCTAGGTCTTGGAATGTCAGATTCTGCTATTGGTAATCTATTCCATACTATTGCTAACGAGTGTCAAACTGATGCTGAGGTTGATGTTAGCACTGCACAAACTGTAGAGGATATCGCAAGTTGGATTACTTCAGTTCCTGCAAAATGGTCTGCCCAGTCAACTATTACTCGTTTGGCAAATACAAATATTTCCCAACAAGGCTCAACAGTTGTTAGTTCAGGAAATGATGCTATGGCAAACCGTAGAGCAGACCCATATGTCATCACTGGAATATCATTGGGTCTACCTGGTGGAGAGAAGGTATTCGATGAGGATACCTTTGAACGCCTTGTTCGTGGTGAAACCTGTATTAGTGAAGTTTCAGATGATTATAAACAGAGATTGCTTGACAAGAATTTAGTTCGTCTAATCAAAGGAAGAGATGGTTCTGTCAATATGGAAAAGGCAACTGAGTTCAGCGATATTCCACAATTGGCAGGATTAAAATCCGCCTTTGATATTTCTGAAGAGTTTGGAATTGATCCAAAGGTGGTATTGGCGTGGGATATTTCCACCCAGTTAGCAGTAGCTGCTGGATTGCTGGCATTACGTGATGCAGCAATACCGCTTACACCTGTTGAGCAAGTAGGCAAAGGCGGTCTTAGATTGATTAGAAGTTGGCAAGTACCTCAAGTTCAAAGAGATAGAACTGGAATTGTGTTCTCTTCTTGTTTCCCAGGAATGCAGATGGCTAAGAAACACGCTAAGAATAACGGTGATGATGGTGAAGGACAATTTGACAGAAGATACCTATTCCAAACTCTAAACATGGGGCATTCACAATTCGCCCAATATACAGGTATTCGCGGTCCGAATACAACGATTAATCTTGCTTGTGCTTCAGCCACAGCAGCATTTGGTGTTGCAGAAGATTGGCTTGCAGCAGACCGTGTTGACCGCGTTGTAATCATCTCTGGTGATGATGTAACCGGTGATGATATGTGGGAATGGATTGGAGCCGGATTTGCAGCATCTGGTGCAGCTGCTACCAACAATGTAGTCGAAGAAACAGCATTACCGTTTGACCGTCGCCGCAATGGTCTCATCTTGGGAATGGGTGCTGCAGCATTCGTAGTGGAGAGAAACTCTGAGGCGGCAAGTCGTGGAGTTCAACCGATTGCAGAACTATTGGGTTCAACAACTGCTAATTCAGCATTCCATGGAACTCGCTTAGATGTTGAACACGTTGCAGGAGTTGTCAATGATTTCATTGGTGATATGGAACAACGCTGGGGACTTGACCGTCATGAGTTTGCAGCAGATACTGCTTTCTTTAGTCATGAAACTTTTACTCCAGCGCGTGGAGGAAGTGCTCAATCCGAGGTTAAAGCACTACGCGATACATTTGCTCATAGTACAGACTCACTCGTTATTTCCAATACAAAAGGATTCACAGGACATCCGATGGCAGTGGGACTTGAAGATGCCAGCATGCTTTATGGGATGAAAACAGGAAGAATACCTCCTATTGCTAACCATAAGGAAAAAGATCCAGAATTAGGAGACTTGAATCTGTCCAAGGGTGGAGATTATCCAAATCTACGCTATGGACTTCGTTTCGCGGCAGGATTTGGCTCACAAATTGCTCTCTCATTGGTAAAGAGAACACCATTCGTAGGTGAGAGAATTGATGGTGCTAAATTCCTTGCTTGGAATCGGGCACTAGCTGGAACTGATGATGTAGTATTCAGGATTTTGCAAAATAAATTAGTTTGTTATGTTGATGCTGATGATAAATTACATGGCGGAGTTCAAGGTGAAAGTTGGCCTGTTACCGCTGAGTTTGAAGGTAAACCAACACCTTCTCCAACAGTAAGTGAAGTTACTGCACCAGAACCAGCAACGATTCCAGAAGTGCCACAACCTGTAGTTTCTGAACCCGTTGCAGTCTCAACAGATGTAGTTACAACTGTAATTGATGTTGTCGTAAGTCATACAGGATACCCAGCAGACTTTGTTGAACTAGACCAAGACTTAGAAGGTGAATTGGGAATTGATACAGTCAAGCAAGCAGAGATTATGGCAGATATTCGAGATAAGTTCTCTTTACCAATTGATGAAGAATTCGTTCTTTCCGATTATCCTACACTAAATCATATGATTGAATATATCAACAAAATGACTGGAGGGGCTGCTATTGTAGTTGCTGCACCTGTAGTTGCTGCAGTTGAAGCAATACCGGAACCAGAACCAGTTGCAGTCAGCAAACCTGAAGTGGTTGGTGACTTAGAGACATCAGACATTGTACCTACAGTTGTAGAAGTCGTAGTAGCACATACAGGATATCCTGCCGATTTCATTGAATTAGACCAAGACCTAGAAGGTGAATTGGGAATTGATACGGTTAAGCAAGCAGAGATTATGGCAGATATTCGAGATAAGTTCTCTTTACCAATTGATGAAGACTTTGTTCTATCAGATTACCCAACTTTGAATCACATGATTGCCTATATTGCCACGATGACAGGTGGTGAAGTTGTTGCACAAGCACCAATAGCAACTCCAATTCCACAAGCAGAAACAGTAGTGGAAGAAGAAGTTGAAGCAACACCAGTCCCTACACCACCTCCAGCCGGCTCAGCAGATATTGAGGGTAAATTGGTTGAAGTCGTAGTCAAGCATACTGGCTATCCTGCAGATTTCATTGAAATGGATCAAGACTTAGAAGGTGAGTTAGGAATTGATACTGTAAAGCAAGCAGAAATTATGGGTGAGATTAGAGATATTTTCTCTCTTCCAATAGATGATGACTTCGTACTCAGCGACCATCCAACTTTGAATCACTTTAGTGCATATATTGTCAAGATGATCGGTGGAGAAAGTGTTACTGAATCAGTTGTTAGTGATGTACAACTGCAAAAAGTAGAGCAGGAAGAAGTAGTGCAATCAAGTGACGAAATAGTTTCAGGTACGAGAAGGTGGCAAATAGAGATTGAAGAATGTCTTGGTACTAGTCAACCAATTTCTGTTGATGGAACAGTTGTAATCACGGTTGATGGCTGGGGCATTT
>JANXHP010000016.1 GCA_024958795.1 Candidatus Poseidoniaceae archaeon
TTGTAGTATTGCGTTCAATCATTGTGGTCATTACACCACCTAGAGTTTCAATTCCAAGAGTTAGAGGCGTAACATCGAGTAACAATATGTCAGAAACGCCTTCATCACCTGCAATGATTCCTGCTTGAATAGCAGCTCCCATAGCAACAGCCTCATCAGGATTAATTCCCTTGTATGGCTCTTTTCCAGCTTCCTTTTCTACCGCAGTTTGAACTGCAGGGACTCGAGTTGAACCGCCAACAAGAATTACCTTGTCAATATCTCCTTTCTTGACACCAGCATCTTTCATAGCTTGGCGAGTAGGGCGCATTGTCTTCTCAATCAATTTAGAAATTAAATCTTCAAACTTTGCACGGGATAATGAAATATCCAAATGTTCCGGCTGACCATCCTTCATTGTGATAAATGGCAGATTTATTTGAGTAGTCTTTGTTCCAGAAAGTTCAATCTTTGCCTTTTCAGCAGCTTCCTTAAGACGAGAAAGTGCTTGAACATCCTTGCCCAAATCGATTCCGGTTGATTTCTTGAATTCACTTACTAACCATTCAATTACTAAATCATCAAAGTCATCGCCACCAAGTTTGTTATTTCCGGCTGTTGCCTTTACTTCAATTTGCGGCTGTCCATCTACTTCGTAAATCTCAAGAACAGATACATCGAAAGTTCCACCACCAAGATCGTAAACGAGAATAGTTGCTTCATCCCCTTTGTCTACTCCATATGCTAATGCAGCAGCGGTAGGTTCATTGATAATTCTTAGAACTTCTAGGCCAGCGATTCTTCCCGCATCCTTAGTTGCTTTTCTTTGAGCATCGGTAAAATATGCAGGGCATGTGATTACCGCTTGCTTTACTTCAGAACCTAAGTATGCTTCAGCATCAGCCTTCAACTTTTGTAAAATAAATGCAGACACCTCTTGAGGTGTGTACTCAGCATCATCAATCTTAGTTGACCATTCAGTACCCATGTGTCTCTTTACAGAGAGAATTGTACGTTCAGGATTTGTTACAGCTTGGCGTTTTGCGGTAACTCCGATAAGTCGTTCAGAACCATCCTTTGCAAATGCAACAACCGAAGGAGTCGTTCGCGCACCTTCGGCATTTGGAATGATGACGGGGTCACCATTTTCTATCGTTGCAACACAGCTATTTGTAGTTCCTAAATCTATTCCGATTACTTTACTCATTTTTTCACTTCCTTGTTTTTTTTCACTTATTATTTATTATTATTTCAGAAAATTGGTATTCCACCATCATCATCTTCATCATCGTCATCATCCGCTAAATCAATACTGATATTTTCGGATAAAGGAGTTTCATCATCATAATCTTCATCTTCTAAATCAACAGCATCTTCAATTGATTCTGTAGCTGAACCTTGAGGGGTTAGTTTCAAAGTAATATCCAAAATCCCATTATTTAGACTGAATTCAATGACATTTTCACATTGATGTGGCAGTGCAATTCTTGCTAATGGATTCGTTTGGTTATTCTTGAGGACTTCAATCTGTTGCCCTCCCTTAACCAGTGATAATTCCACTTGGTCTTGTTCAACATCACCACGTAATGAAAAGTCAATTGTAACACTCATATTCCATCCATCCAAATATATATCATCGGTCGGCAAATCTATAATTTTATCATCTTTCTTTTCAGTAGAAGGAGTCGGAATTTCAACTGCAGCATCAACTTCTACAGCCATGCCCATATTCTTCAATATGTCACTGAGGTCTTCGCCCTTTGCGAACATTTTGGCCAGATTAGATAGATCAAAGTTGAAATTAACTTCACCCTTTGCAATCTTTTCAGCATCAATGCCCATTTCTTCAAATTGTCCACGAAATTGTTCCATCAATTTGCGCAATTGGGCCTTATCGATTGGCATACCCATGTTTCGGAACATTTCCGACATCTGCTCAATCAATTTCTCTTCCCAATCTTCGCCACTTGACATATTCGCCACCACTACTGAACCATCGGTTACATAGTGGCCTATGTGCTACCCTATATGAACTCAACGATTATTGCACCTTTCACAAATAGCCGAAATCAAATTGAAGCGAATAATAATTATTCACTTTTTAGGGGAAATAAGCCGATTTACATCATTTCATGGCCAACTACTAGCAAAATAATGGTGATTATTAGCAAGGCTCTTTGTGTGTGTAAAGCTCTTGCTCTCTTTTTGATAGCTTTAGGAGGCCACTTCCACATTATCAATCCTCCAAGAACTGACATTGCTAGCATTCCGAACCAGCCTGCCCAAGCAGCAGAACTTTCCCAATCTGGCATTTGAGAACCGATTCCATGTACCAATCCAACTATGGTTGCAGCAGTACCAACAACGATATGGATTCTCAACATCCATTTATTGAATCTTAATAAGTTCTTTTTAGCAGCCTTGATGTCAGTGATTC
>JANXHP010000001.1 GCA_024958795.1 Candidatus Poseidoniaceae archaeon
CAACTGGAATTGGCAAAACTGCAGCTTGGCGTTTAGTCGCTAGACAAGTTCTTGGCCCCTCATGGAAGTCAACAACCCATATTCTACAAGCCAAAGATTTAGCTAAAACATCTGGAGCAATGAAGAAGTTTGAAGAATTTCTTAGGCCTGAAGGATCAAGTTCCAAAGATACATTGGCTGGGCGTACCTCCTTAGATGCATATTATTCGAATCTATCACCAGCAGTTGCCGGTGATGTAGCTCCAGCCGGAATGGAATCATTTGAACTCAATGATGACAATCGAGTTCCGATATCAAGAATAATTGTTATTGAAGATGCAGATTTCCTTGGCAAAGCAAGACAATCATACTTGCGGCGTATGGTTGAAGAAAGTAGTCGCAGTGCTAGATTTATTTTTACCGCAAGGACGCCATCACGAATCATTGAAGCATTACGCTCCAGGGTTCAGTTAATACGAATCCCTTTGATTTCTCGTAATGATATTGAAGGCCGCCTGAATGAAATAATCATTGAAGAAGGACTTTCTCCAGATAAAGGGATCATAGGTGATATCGCCCACGTCTCTAATGGAAATTTACGTAAAGCGATTTTCTTAACCCAATTATTATCTCAAAGAGAATTGCTTGGAGATAGGAAAAATCTGCAAACAGTCCTCACTGCAACCTCAATTAGAGAGATTCAACGCGTTATTGAGGAGGCTCTAAGAGGCAGAGTTCACCAATGGCGCTGGGAGAAAAATGGTAACAAAAACTCTAGAGTTCTCAAAGGTGCAATGGGTCAATTAGATGAGTTGATGAAGAAATATCACATTGAAGCGGAGGAAGTGGTTGAGCACTTTTACAGCCTCTTTACAGCTAGTCGCCTCCATCTTGATGAGGAAGTACTTTCACTATTGCTGATTGCATTGGCTGAATGTGATGTTTCACTGAAAAATACAGCAGTTGGAAGGATTCAACTTGAATTATTCTTACATCAAGTAGCAGAAATTGGTTCAAAGCAAGTAGTTGCATAAGCACAACCATCTAATCGCAGCGATATTTCGCAAGGCTTGGGCGTGTAGCATAGCTGGATAATGCATCGGCCTCCTAAGCCGAAGACCGCGGGTTCAAATCCTGCCGCGCCCGCCTCAAAACCACAATCTAGTCAGTACCAAAGTAAGAATCGTGACATGTTCTCGAACAAAAGAAAATCCCAGGCGGACCCCATTGCATCTTTACAAATATTCTATCACTTCCACATTCCTCTTTGCATTTTTCACATTTTACCATGATTTTTCTAATAAGACACTAGTAAATAGTATTTTCAATATTTAGTAATATATTGAAAGTTTTCTAAGTGATGACAACAAGGGCCAACAATGCAAGAAAGGTCGGGGTTCAAAATAGTCCTAGCCATTCTACTAGCCACTTTAGTTGGCTCAGGGTCTTATGTAATCACAAATAATCTCAACAAAATAGAGGATGAAGAGGAAAATCAAATTGAATGTACGGACCAGCAAATTCTAACCCAAGATGGCTGCGTTGACCCAGGGCCAGAACCACCAAAGCCGCAGGATTGCACACTTTCCCAAGTCTGGCGCGACGGCAACTGCCACGATTTAATCCCGCCAAATAATTTGACATATGGTGCAGAAGTAGTGCAATGGGCAATCGGTGAAATCCATATCTTAACACCATCATTTGACGGTGACGGGCCTGATTCATGGACAGTACATCCCGCTTTTCCATCATTCATTACAATAGATGAAAATAATGGTGAAATAATCGCTGCACCACAAACTGAACATAGCAGCACCTCTCATGCTATCATCGCTTCAAATAATGGTGGAGTCACTACGACTAATATTACAATTTCAGTAATTAATATCCCGCCAATGTTTAGTTATCCTTCATCACAATGGACATTTGTTCTAGGGGTTTACGATGAGTTGCCTTTACCAATCATTGGCGATATGAGCATAGATTCTTGGCAAGTAACACCGGAACTTCCAGAAGGATTTGTACTTGATTCAAATGGACGAATTGGTGGAACTGCAGTTCTATTGGGCACTACGAATCACAGTGTAATGGCAACTAATTCTGGAGGTTCAATTAGTGCGGAGATTCAAATTACTGTAGTCGATGAAGCTCCATCACTCTGGTATGCAGAACTTGGGAACTCAGACTTAATCTTGAGTAAAGGAATCGCAATGCAGACACTTGTAGCCACAAGCTCGCAAGGCCCAATCATCTCCTGTACTAGTCAGCCACAATTACCACCAGGATTAGAACTTGCAACAAATTGTAATATTGAAGGGGCAGCAACAGTATTGCTTGAACAATCTAATTTTCTAATCACTGGAAGCAATAGTGGGGGAATGACTCAACATAATCTTTCACTCACTATTATTGATCAACCACTTTCAAATATATTGTATGGCTCAGGAACCTATACCTTTGCTAAGCAAGTGGATTCACTAGACATTGAACCTTCTTATGATGGAGGAGTACCTTTAGTTTGGTCAATTGACCCACAACTTCCAACTGGAATTTCATTCAATAATATTACAGGGGCAATCACCGGAATTGCGCAAGATGTCAATCCGACAACAACCTATACTATCCAAGCCAACAATACAGGTGGAATGGGAACAGCATACCTAACTCTAACTTTTATTGATATCACTCCAAGTGATATTTCCTATCAAAACACAGAGGTAATCGTTGAATCAAATCAAAGTAATACTCAAATAAATATTAGCAATTTAGGAGATACAGTCGATACATGGCAAAGCCATCCTACTCTACCATCAGGTTTGGCCTTTGCAAGCGATGGAACTATCTTTGGCACAGCAAATACCCGTGTGCCGCGCACCACTTACACTATTTATGCCAATAATTCAGGTGGTTCATTTGAATTACAAATTAATATCACAGTTCACGATTTTGATACCGATTGGAGAATGATTACCAATGGTGTATCGTCAGTAGATTATGGTTCATCTTGGCCATCATTGATTCTGCCTTTTGGCCAATGGTCCTTCCCAATTCTTTCCGACTGGGACCAACGGCCAATTGCTTCAGCTGCGTATGCAGGGCAGGGTCGAGTAGTTGGATATGGACATGAATCATTTGTTGCGCGTACAAGTGGTTCGGAAATGACGCTTTCAATAAACGCAATGAAGTGGGCCTGTGATGGTATTGGAACAATTGGATTATGGAGTGATTTTAACCACTTTGAAGATGAATTAGTGGCTGAAGGTTTTACTGTGTTAACTTCTGTAACTCCAGATCAATTAGCAGGTTTAGACTGTTATGTAGGTGAGTTTTGGAATGGTTGGAGCGATGCACAAAATTTGCAAATTGAGAATTTCTTAACTTCAGGACATGGCCTTATATTGGGGGGTCATTCTTGGTATTGGTCCTATTCAAATGCAGACGTTGCTCACAACTATTCAGGCAATAAAATTGCACCGACTACAGGGCTATTCGTCTCATCTCATTCAGGCTCAGCACAAGTAACACTTGGCTCATCAGCACCTGATAGAATGCTGAGAACTATTCCCGCAATTACCGCCTTGCAAAACCACTTCACAACAGGACCATTGATCGCTACTTCCGATGCACCAATGGTCGAGAAAACGATATCTCGCGGTACAGCAATGCTTACATTAGATTTCAATAATTTCTGGAGCCCACTTCGCGGCATGGTTAACACCACAGGATGGACCCAAATTTCTGATAATAACGAATACGATTTAGATGCAGATGCGATTGATGATGTATTGCTGGCGATTGAAGAAGGACTGTATCTTCGCTTACCAGCTGATGAATTAGTTGCACATCCAAGTTCCGCAGATTTCCCAGGAGCAGTGCCTACAAATGCACCAAGAGTAACTAGTAACGTTACAGTAAATGGAGACTATATCGGCTTACCAAGCGGCTTTGGCTATTCTGGGGCGAGAAGCCATGGTATGATGGGAACGGGGCTATATGCGGCGGCAGGTGAAGTGATTAACATCACAGTTCCTTCCACTATTGTTGACCAAAATGTTCGTATTCAAATCGGTGCACATTCCGATTCATTATGGGGTAAAGACAAACTTGACAGACATCCAAGAGTGCATAGAATCTGGGTAATTGATTCTACAACCATGCAAGTTGGCAATACTTTTGGAGGATTAATTTACATCACATTCCCGCCAGATTCCACCTTTGGAATGACTAATGTTACTATTGAAAATGCAGTACAATCTCCTCGCTATATCGCAGGGGTTACCACTGCTCAGGAATGGAATACTACGCAAAGAAATCTCCCAGCGCCTTGGGCTGAAATAGAAGGTGAATTCTTCATTCTAACAGTTCCATCTGCTGAAATTAGAACTCTTAACAATACTGTTGAATTGATGAATTGGTGGGACACTGCACTGCAGATGGAACACAATCTTAGTGGTTATCTTCCTTGGACTCGGGTTGAACGAGCAGTATTTGATATCCAAATCAGTGCTGGCTGGATGCATTCAGGATACCCATTCATGGCGCATACAGTAAGTGTAGCAAATGTAGTAAATCTAAGTCATATGTCAACCCAAGGAGATTGGGGAATGTTCCATGAATTGGGGCATAATCATCAATGGATGGCAGCAACATTACCAGGAAATACTGAAACAACTTGCAACCTTTTCTCAGCTTATATCATGACAGAATTGGTAGGAGTTGATTTAGGAGCAGGTCATGGCTCAATGAGTAATTCCAGTCGCGAAACAAGGACAGAGACTTACTTTAACGCAGGTTCTCAAATCTCTCAATGGAGTGTTTGGACTGCCTTAGAAACCCACATGATGATTCAGGAACAATTTGGTTGGCAAGTCTATACATCTGCCTTTAGTCAATACTACAACGCTTCACTAAGTCAGCCAGGAAATGATGCACAAGAATACAATTCATGGGCCGCTAGAATTTCCAATGAAACAGGGATGAATTTGATTCCATTCTTGCGAGCATGGGGTCTGCCGATTGATGATGCAACCTTCGCCACAGTCGATCATCTTCCAGTATGGAATAGTGACCCATTGCGAGGCTGGGTTCACGATTACCCGTCCATACTGCAGAGCCTTACAGTAAGCAATATTACAACCTCATCCTCAACTCTACACTGGGATAATTACGACAATGGTACAAGTGTGAACCAAACCATTTGTTGGGGCTTAGTTGATGGTGGGACTGTAAAATCTGCATGGACAACCTGTTCAAGTCAAGGTTTAGCAGTGGTTGGTTCACTGCAGAATGATATCACCGGATTAACAACATCTTCAACTTATTATTGGCGAATACTAGGTGAAGGTGCCAGTGGAGATCATTGGAGTGATGTTCAATCATTTAGTACAACTTGACAGCGATTATCGCGTTACTTGCTCTTTTTATGGTCTTTAAGCATCTTTGTCATGGCAAGAATCAATTTGTCAGTATCAACAGTATTGATGATTTGAGTATCAATTTTTGTCCCCACAATAACATCACCAGCCACTGCAGAATCGGCAATATTCACAACATGACCTTGTTGTGGTTTGGAATTTTCAATTTCTAAAGTTAGATTAGCTTCAATCAATTCCAATTGTTTGATACGATTTCGATATGTGGTAATGTCATTGTTCAATTTTGATACCTTTGTTTCTGAATCAGCAACCAGTTGTAATTTATCTTCTATTCGTTGTAATTCTTGTTTGTTAGATGAACTATATGCACTTATTTCCTCAAGAGCCACTCTTGCACTTTCAAGATCAAGAGTTTCTTCCTCCTCTGGAATATGACCTAACGCCATGAAATAAAGCGGCAACTTTGTTGCAGCATAATAGAATCCCAAAAACAGAGAGATTCTGATGACTACATCACCCTCTCCAAGGTATAGACTATCATCGATTTCAGAGATATCATAATCGTCATCAGTGGGGTATAGATCAGCATTTTTCACCGCATTTTCAAACTGATTCATATGTAATTGTGACAAAGCAATAACTAAGGCGATTGCCGATAAATATGCAAGCAGTAACAGTATTGGAGGCCGCTTGAAATATGCTATTTTTGGTGATTTCCTCCAAATTGGATTGTGGCCATGCGTCTCTTGCCAAGTGACCCAAATCGGTTGTCGCTCATATCCAGCATAGATGAACAATAATGTTACAGGAATCATAAATGCTCCTGCCAAATAATATCCATATGTCATACCCCCATCGTTTGGTTCCGGAGGCCCTGCTTTGGTATTGATTGAACGTAAGCATTCATCGCGTTCGGACCATTTTACTTGTTCACCATTACGTCCATCAGCCAAATCACAATCAATGTTTTCATTTAGAACTTCGAGACGCTTTTCAGAAAATTCTGCACCCACTGTTAGCCAAATTACGATAGTCAATAATATCAATAATCCATAGATGGAATGAGCGGTATTTGGTTTGATATCGCGACGATATCCATCCGATTCCACCACTTCCTCGCCCGAAGGATTACTAGAATCGCCCAAGGAGGTCATGTTCCTTCCAAAGGGGCGGCATTTATTGAATTAGATGTATCATTCTTTCAATTCAAAGGATACTCTTTGACTAGATGTTTCCTCACTCGCTTCCAACAAGTTTGTAATCATCGGAAAGTGGTGTTGCACCGGTTTCCATCGAGACTATCTTTCCGTCTTTGAATCGCATAAACGACAATACAGCTTCAGAGTCAGAATCGTTTGCAAAGTGAACCACAGAATGTGCAACACCGACCTCATCGCTTTCGAAAAGAATCCTGTCATTTTCTGAAGTAGGAGCGTTATCACTGCCAGCGAAACCCAATAGGTCGGACTTACCAAGGGTAATGCCACCTACATGAGGGTTGAAAACGAATTCATCATGGATAATTTCTGCTAGTGCTTCTACATCTCCGGTTTTCCAGGCTTCGTTGTATGCTGTTATGATTGACATACACTTTCCTTCTGCGCTCATTCCTTAAACCCGCCGGAAAAATAGTTCCCCAAAAAATACATCGGACTTGTTGCAAATGCGGACATACCGTGTGGTGTGTCCGAATATCTTCAATCGTTGAGTCTTTTTCTAATCATATCACATTTTTGCGATTCGATATTTTCCTCAACAACTACTGACATATTCATCCAAGCGCTAGAAACTGAAAGTGAGCCAACTCTCTTACCTTTCGGATTCTGTTGCAAGTTGAATTCTGCATCACCAAGAACAAAAGCTTCGGACCATCCTTCAGTGTGATAATCTGCGGTCAATATGGGTGAATTCGGTGGAATATTGACAGTCCCCAGTACAACCTTTCCATCCATCGCATCGGTTGTGATTACCGAATTTGTAAAGTAAAGAGAAAAGACTAATGCTGCGGGAGTTTCTTTTCCCCAGAAACTTTTCTTGGGTTTTGTTTGAGCAATCAAATCTGACCCTGTGATTACACTATTTTTCTGTACCATGAAACTTATCGGGCCACCATTGGACATATATTCCGGATATCGTAGTAGCATTTGTTCTTTACTATGCAGAAAATCCACGACTTACTGAGTGCTCGGGCACAGGGTTGTGCGTCATTAATCATTCAAAATAACAATAACCACCCATCTCCAGTGATAACATACCCGGAGTGAAGCGAATGCCGAAAGTAAATTTTAATGAAAAATTATCTAAATTTTCAGACCACTGGTCGCCAAAAGTCATTGCAGAGATGAATGATTATCAGTTTAAATTAGTAAAGATTCATGGAGAATTTGTTTGGCATAACCATCCAGATACAGATGAGGTTTTCATAGTCATTAGCGGCCAAATGAAGATTGAATTAGAGGATGAAATGATTGAATTATCGGCAGGAGAAATGTATGTTGTTGCTAAAGGAGTGATGCATAAACCTAGTGCTGAAAATGAATGTCAAGTAATGTTGGTCGAGCCTCGTGGAGTGGTTAATACAGGCGACGTGCAAAGCGAACTGACAGCCTCTAATGATGTTTGGATCTAATTTCAAACCAAGTCAGCAAATGCATTAGGCTGGTAAGTCCATCGAAGTGAACCTTCAGCAATATTTGCATAATGCTTGGTAATTCGTGGCTCGTTTGCGACTTTATCGTGATACTCTAATAGGCCAGGGTAATCAGCGAGAATCGACTTGTCAATACCATCAAAATTTCCAGAAAATAAGCCAAAAATTCCACAGAATGCCCTAATATCTGCAATTGACATGTTCTCGGTATTAGCAATCCATCCCGTTGATGATTGAGAGATCTTTGTTTGCAATAATTTGAGATTCTTTGTTCCATCTCCTTCTTCATTGAATATAGCCTGCCTTGCCTTTGTCCTCTCATCAACATCTTCTATTGAAAATGTACCACTAAGAATTCTTGAGAACGGTTCCATACCATCAAGATACTCATCAACTTTAGCAGCTTGGAATGGGTCAGTAGGGGTTAAATCTGCTATCTCTCCAATGTATCGAAGGATTGCCGTTGATTCCGCCAGTGTTCCAAATGGAGTTTGTAAAATCGGCACCATTCCCCAAGGCAATTGACCATCATCTTTCATCTGAGCAAATTGTTCACCCATGATTTCATTATCCCTCCAAATCAAATTGGACAGTGCAAGGGCTACTCGCACACCCTCTGCCTTTCCAGGAATCGGAAAATAGTACAATTGGTAAGGTGCGGGTGGGTTTGAAATGTGTCTTCGCTTCGCCATATTTGGGTCTACAATAGCGTGATATTCAACATTTTGCATATACAAAAGAAGATAAGCACGGAGGGCATACCAGTTACAATGATGAATAGTAATTCTTGCCCAAAATGTGAAAATAAAGAAGTAAAATTAAATCACCTTGGATGGATGCAAAGCATGGCACTTGGCAATATATACAGATGCACGAAATGCGGTTATTCAGAAATTTGGAACCCACCAAAACATCACAAACAAATTAACATACTTTTTGCTGGTTCTATACTAATTGCATTAGGGGCTATTTGCTGGGTGATGTACGGAATCTATACTGCGTGAAATAGGTAACAACCAAAACCCAAAGCCCTCATCGGCAACTGATTGGCATGGTTGATGATGAAGTCGGCGGGGAAAATAATTCCCGAACTATCACCTCTTTACCAGACCCATATGGCCGGGGTTTTTCAAGGAGTGAAGACCCTTTGTTAAGGACTAAAGCGGCTTTGCAATCGCAAGAATCGAA
>JANXHP010000131.1 GCA_024958795.1 Candidatus Poseidoniaceae archaeon
AAAACACATCAATCTGGTGATTTATCAATTTCAGGTAGTGGATTGTTGTCTCAAGAAGATTTCTCAGTAATTGGTACAGCCTTGGTAACCGATGTACCAATTACCTATTTGGGCTATGTAAATGCAGATACTGGAGTGATTGAAGAAACAGGTCATCCATTGGATGGTAAAGCGATAAAAGATACAATTTTGATTTATCCTAAAGGTTCTGGTTCTACAGTTGCACCTTATGTTTTGATGGGATTAATTTACACTGGAATGGGTCCAAAGGCAATTGTTAACAGTGATGTTTGTCCATTGACTTTACCTGCTTGCTCACTATTGGATTTACCATATGGTCATGGGTTTGAAACAGATCCTTGTATTGCAATAAATAATGGAGACCAAATAGAAATGAAGCGAGTGAATGGAGTTGTCACTCTCACAGTATTACAACGCGCATGAGGGATTTCCATGTTTGAAGGAAAGAAAGTTCTCGTCACAGGGGGTGCTGGATTCCTGGGTTCAGATCTTGTTGAAAAATTGCTTGCAAAGGGCGCATTAGTCGTAGTAATAGATAATTTATTTAGAGGTAAGTTGTCAAACTTGCAAGCACATGTCGACAATATCAATTTCACATTTATTGAAGGTGATGTATGTATTGAATCCGATTTACTAAAGTGTGAATCTATTCATTCAGGCTTGGATATTATTTTCCATCTTGCAGCAGTTAATGGAACAAAATGGTTTCATGAAAAAGCGAGAGATGTTATCGAGAACAATGTAGTAGGCACCTTACGAACAATAGAATCAGCACAGAGGTGTAATGCAAGATATATTTTGGCTAGTTCGCCTGAAGCATTCGGTGAATCTAAGCAACAACCACTTAGTGATGGCAATCCGATGGTGTTTTCAAATCCTGCCGAACATCAAAGGCATTCTTATGGTGCAAGTAAATATCTTGATGAAGTCGCCACACATCACGCGATTAGACAAGGATTGGATGCAAGGATTGTCAGGCCATTCAATGCATATGGTCCAAAACTACTGGGTGATGAATATGGTCAAGTTGTTGCTATTTTCTTCCAGTCTATTGTAGAAAATGAGCCGATTACATTACATGGAGATGGTAGCCAAACACGTTCATTTACTTGGATTGATGATATTACTGAAGGTTTCATCAAAGTAGCAAGTGATAAAGCGCAAAGTGGTGATGTTTACAATATTGGAAGTGAGCAAGAAGTTAGCATTACTACATTACAAGAGATGATATTTGCAATCGTAGCAGCTGATGATAATTGGTATGGTGGTCTTCCTTTGATAACAAAAGGTGAAGGCTATCATGGAGATAGTGTAAGGCGTCTTCCAGATATTACAAATAATGAAAAGATTGCTTGGCAAGCAAAAGTATCCTTGCAACAAGGGTTAGAACTGATGTGGAATTCTATACGAAGTAATTGATACATTAATTGTGATGTTTATCGACATTAACAGACCAACTATCAGGTGACTCAGTCATTCGATCTATGCCATGTTGGCACAATACTCTAAGGCCGTTAAGTGGTAACTCTTCATCACTGACAAATAATTTTTCAACCTTTAGAATAACTAATTTTGCAACAGCCTGAGGTAGTTCTCTCTCTTCAACGAGTGATACTTGAATTGCAGCAACAGCCTGTCCAATAAGCATATCATTACCATCAACATTAGTAAAGTCGCAAATATCCCATTCACTTTCATCAGCAGGCAATGATGTTGCCGTAAGGTCAACATTTTCTGCGGATTCTTTTGTTGCAGGTAATAGATGAAGAATTGCTTTACCATTTGTTCTTAAATTTACTAAGGTGTCTCTAGGGCGGCCTTCTCTTGATTCAGATAAAGATGCCACCAATAGCGGAGGCGTATTTGAAACAACCATAACAGATGAAAGTGGTGCGAGGTTACCCATTCCTTCTGCGTTTTCGCTGGCAGCAACTACCAATGGCCTTGGTGATAATAATCCACTTAACCATGTCGCTCTTTGTGAATGTTCTAACTCGTCAATGCTAACTTCATGGTATTTATCGAGTAAATTTGTAGCCTTTTCCTCCTCAAACCAATCGTCTAATTCACCAGTATAAATTTCCTTTAGTGAATATGCGGTAAAATCTCTATATGATTGCCAAGCAGATATTTCTTCTGTTTCACCTCTTGCTTTTTTCCTTGTAATCGATTCATCTGAATAGGTAATGCAACGTCTAAGAAAATCGGCTACAATTTCTTTCTTGTCCATATTTTCACCTTTTAGCATCATATTGTTGACGGGTCATCAAGAACTTTGCAGGATTACCTGCCCATACTTCTCCTACGGGTATATCATGTGTCAATGTTGCTCCCGCTGCCAATACTGAATTATCACCCATAGATACTCCTGCAACGATATTAGATCCTCCACCTATTACGACGCAATTACCTATCTCAACAATTCTCCACAGATTTGAATTCCCTGAAGGAGGATACTTGTCATTCATGATTGTAGCATTAGGGCCAATGAAGACATCATCTCCAATTCTGGTTTTATTAGCAATATATGCGCCTCCTTGAATTTTGCAGTTATCTCCAATAATTACATCAGCGCCAATATGAGTAAGTGCTCCAATATTTCCAGCACTGCCTATTTGACAATTTGAACCAATATGACATGGCCACCATGCAATACTGCCCCCCGAAAGAGTCACCTTTTGGTTGCGAAGTTGATTGAGTTCTAACTCAACATCTTCACTATTGATAGTCACAGATTTCACTCCGCAATATCCAGTTCCCGAATTAGCATTTCAACATGATTTTTTGCCTTTACATTATACCTAGCAAAAATCAAATCCCCTTCAGGATTTATGACAAAAGTTGAACGAGCACAGCCCATGTATTCCTTGCCATAATTCATCTTCATTCTCCAAGTACCATATGCATTGTGAAGAGATAAATCTTCATCCATTAACAATGGAAAATTTAGTTGTTGTTTTGCAATAAAATTGTCGTGTGATTTTGCAGAATCTTTACTAACTCCCAATACAATATATTGGCTATTATTTAGCCTTGAAATCTGGTCTCGAAAGTCACAAGCTTGTATTGTGCATCCAGGGGTTGAATCACGTGGGTAAAAGTACAAAATTACACCCTTTCCAGAGGCATTTATCGCTTCTAAATCATGTGTATTTCCTTCACTGTCATCAACACAAAAAGTAGGTGCTTTTTGGCCGTTTTCCAAGGTCGTATAGTCGCTCATTACTGTCAAGGGGGAGAAACTAGCACATCAATGGTTGCTTTGTCCACTTTAGTTGCTATTTTAGTGATATTTTTGAAGTAATAATCGCTTAGTATAACATTTATGCATAATTCATAACTTACCCTACGAAATGCATAGTTCATTGGGTGTCAAGCGATTCTTTCAATAACTGGCGGGAACAAGATGATTGTATGGTGACGACACGCATGTCCGGCAGGAGCCGTCGTTACTTCAAAAAAATTCAACGGGCAAATACCCGCTATGATCTACAAGAATTGTCCAGTTCTATACAAACAGATTTGGACAAAAGGAATTTATCTTATGATGAAGCATTAAATTTAGGAAATATCATTCAAAATAGGGCAGATCAATTGCCCGGAGACACCATAGTTTATTCCATTTCAGATAGGGATGCCTACCGTAGAACTTTGGAACTTTATCTAAGAGATTCTTTGCTGACAAAAACAGAGCAATTATTGCTATGGGAGGAGAGGCGTAGATTAGGAATTACTGACGAGGAACATGAGAGATTATTAGTACAGTTAGTAGCTCAATGGAGAAGGCAAGGAAAGAAGGTCACTATCGACAACTTCCGTAAGCCAGGAGGTGAGTCTCTTGCGTGATTCTCGGACCAAAATTAGTACCCTCTTAGCAGGACTAATGCTATTTGTCTTATTGACTCCAAGTCTTGCACCATTGACAAGTGCTAGCGATGGTGCAAGGGCAAACCCTGATTTCTCAGTACAATCGTTAACACTCGATGGTGCAGGTTCTGTTTGGGATGGAGTTGATTTAATTCTTGAACCAGATCAACATGTTGTTAGAATCATTGTAACAAATACTGGTTCAGCCTCAGGTCAAGTAACACTTAGCCTTGTACATCGTGGTTCACCAACTGCTGGAGAGACTACAGTGACCAGTGTTGACTTAGGAAGTATGGCTGCATCATCTACAAGTAATCCAATATTGATTTCGTGGGATGCTACTACTGGTGACGGCCAGTCATTATTCGCAAGAGTCGCTTCAGCAACTGATTCTAATAGTGCTAATAATGAACAAAGATTAGATTTCAATGTTAGTGTCTTCCATTCTGGTGCTGTAACTGGAGACACAATTCCAGCACCTACTGGTGGTCAGGCTACAGCGAGATTAACCAATGCTGTTCATCCAGTGAATGCAACTGTAATCAATCAAGGAGTAATGGCTATGTCAGCAGTCTTAGAACTTTCATTCTTTGAAATCGCAGTCCCAGCCAATACTTTCACCCTATGGTCAAATACTTTGGTCTTGGAACCAGGTTCTCTTTTGAATCCAGCAGATGCAGATATCCTCACAGCAAATCTTGACGCTACAGGTGTAACAGGAATTTGGAATTTGACTGCAACAGTTCATTTTAATGGGACTCTCTACACAGATCCGCAAATCATTAGTGAAGTTGATATTGAATTTTCTGACTTTGTTGCAGAATTAGCATCGCCTGCAGATAGAACTACTGAGCCTGGAATGCAAACGACACTGACCTTTGTTCTAAAGAATACAGGACTCTCCGCCGATTACTTTACAATAGGCATTACTGATGTACTTGGTTGGACAGACATGACTCTAGATGGTCAAGATACTGCAGTAATATCACCAGATGCCACAACGACGGTACAAATTTCAGTTTCAGTTCCTTTGGGTGCAGATAGGTCACTAGTGGAAAGCGTTACTTTGACGCTCTCATCCGGTAATGCAGCTTATACTCTAACAGGATTCACACGGGTAATGGCTGGTGAATATTATTCTGCATTGGTTACGATGCCATCCACCGTTACTATGGTAACTCCAGGGCAAGAAGTTGAACTATCAGTCCAAATAGAAAATGATGGTAACGTTCCAACGTCATTCAATCTATTAGCTGGATTAGGAGTTCCAGCATCTAATTGGACAATAAGTTTGTCAACTATTTCAACGGCTATGGTAAATGAAGGAGAGGTCACTACTGTAATTCTCACTGTTGTGGTGCCACCTATTCAGCTTCCACTTGATCTAAGCGAATATAATCGTGCAGGAGATTCACTCAGTGTTTGGGTTCAGGCTCAAGCAGTAGGTGGAGGTATGCCTGCCTCTGATTCTTCAGCAGTTGAAGTTAGACCTGTAATTGTAGTTGACCCTGGTTTGCCAACAGAACATATTGATTTAACCGTTCAGGATGTTATTGCTGCAAAGAATGGAATGGGACTTGACGAAATACTTGGTCTTAGTGTTGAAGTTCGTCACAACCTAGTAACTGACCTATCCGAAACAGTTGATGCAGACATTACCGTAGGAAACATCACATTCACTGCAGACAATAGTGGAGGATTTAGTGAAGCACCAAGATGGAGTGCTAATATTACGCCTTCAATCGTAACAGGATTATCACTTGGAGAAGTAATGGCGGCATCATTTGGAATACAAGGGCCAGCAGATGATTATCCACTTGCAGGAACGATACATATCCCAGTCACTGCATCTCCCACCTTAGGTGGAGTACATGCGGGTTCTGGAGTTGTTGCAACTGATGTAACAAGAAATTTGACAATTACCATACCACAGATATTGGATGCTGAAATACTTGAACAGGGCCCGCTTGATGCAGAAGTTGGGGTATTGACTGAATTCGATATGAACATTGCAAATACTGGAAATGATTTGGCATCATACCGCTTGACTATAGTCGACAACTTACCAGATAATTGGACAACATCACTTGAAACGGTCCTTGCAACTTCTAATATTATTGATAACTTATCAGCAAATGTTGCAGATTATCCAATTCTTGGAACAGACCATATTACTGGATTTACCCTTTCGGTGACTACCGACCCACAAACTCCTGCATATGAGTTACAACCACTTTCAATTAGAATTGAAGAAAGAGATACAGGCCTCCATATTCGGACACATACAGTTGATATTCGTGTTGGAGAGAGGATTAATGCTTCACTATCACCTACAAATCAATCAATAGACATGAGTGCATACGACAATCCATTAACAAGAGTAACAATTAGCAATACCGGAAATGCTCCGACGACCTATGACATCTGGCTTGACTCTTCAAATTCTGATGATGTTGATTTTGTTCTTGAAAGTCCAGATGAGATTCTAATTGCGGCTGGATTCGAGAGTTCAGTTAAGATTAGAATCAATCCAAGTGAAGATGCAAGCTTTGACGAATTCTACATGGCTACACTTTGGGTTTCAACTGATACTGGTTTGAATTTATCAGCCAATATTGTAGCAAATATTAGTGAAGAACATCTTCTTGATATTGATGCACATTCACAAATAGGCGTAGTGCCTGGTTCAAGTCAAGATGTCGCATTCAATTTGACAAATCAAGGAAACTTAATAGAGACAGTTGATGTAAGTGTTAGTGTTGAAGGAAATTGGGCAGTTACGCCATTAATGCAAGAACTAACGTTGCCAATTGATGCCGTTGTTGGTGGTTCTATCAATGTAGAAGTTCCTTCTCTTGGAGGCACTGAGGAACTTCTAAATGGTGCAATACATAATATGACAATCTCTGTTTCAGATTCAGCAACAGGAGCGATCTTAGGAGTTCGTACAGTTGAACTAGTAGTCGGAGCGCTGTTCCTCGTTGAAGCAGAAAATTGGCCGGATGAAATGCCATATTATCGGCAAGGGGTTAGGACTTGGGATGTAATTCTAACCAATACTGGGAATGAGGATGTCACAGTATTAATCACCTATGATATTTTCCAGCCAGGATATCCTTCAATAGTAGTTGAAAGTGGAGAATGGGAGTTATGGAATGACTCATCAATTTCTCCTACTGTATTGACATTGCCAAGACAATCGGCAGTACCATTCACATTCAAAGTAAATGCAACTCAATTCACTCCAATGCTAACATTATCAGCAGATTTGGTTGTAACATTAACTCCATTGGATTCTACCATTGAAGGCACTGCAGTGCTGGAAACAACTTTGAAGATGTCTCGTTTATTCCAAGAATTTCCAATCGAACTCCGGCCAGATGTAGATGATGGACCAATGGAAGTAAATTTGACTTATTCGCATATTCCGGATGGTCCTTCCTCACCCGTTGCATATGAATTGGAAATGTGTTCCGCAGTTCGCTTGTTTAATGTGGATGATTCAAGTTTGAACCCTGAAGACTATTTGTGGAATTTCTCAGTATATGTTGATTCAATCCCTTACAATCTTCCATTCAATGCAAGTTGTGCTACTGGCACTCAAGGTAATACTTCTAGAATCTCTCTTCCACCACGTATTGCATGGGATACCAATGCTCCAATTAGAATTATTGTTGATGCACCTAATCGTCCAAATATCTTACCAGGTGATGGATATGACCTCACATTTAGGCTATACCATCCTGATGAGCATACAAGCTACACAGTCTATACTGAAGAGACATTTACTTTTGCATTAGATGTATTCTCAGATCCAGCAATCGGTGAAATAAAAATCACTGAAGGAGAATTAATAGAAGGAACAGAAGCAATTATTTCTGTCGATGTCACTAACGGTGGCACAGCCCTCGCTCTTGGTGTAAATGTAATGTTAGATTGTGATAATCTAAATGTCATAGAAACTCCACCGGAAATATTCCTACTAGGTCCAAATTCTGAAGAAACAGTAACATTCAAGGTTCAATCTGCAAATTTAGATTGGTGGGCTCAATCATTGCCAGTAAAGTGTACTGCGTCTTTGAATGGAACCTTAATGCACAAGAATATTGAAGCAAATGATGTAGGAATATACAACGGTAATGTTGAATCATTTAATTGGGGTCTTTCAGTTAGTTTCATCGCAGCAGTTGTTCTAATGGTTATTTCCTTATTCCTAATCAATCTCTCATCTAAGAATGAAAAGATGCGCTTGATTGCAGTTTACACCGGTGTTGCTGCGTTAGGATTTACATTCCATATTGGACAAGCCTTCTCGTTAACATGGTGGGGACCTGCAATTCTCGCTCTTACAGCCTTGTGGATGTGGAGAATGACTTGGTCAAGTAGTGAAGAGTTCCGTCTAATTCATGAGGATTATCAGCGAGCAAGAAGAGGTGTTTCAACCATGTATGCTGACCACTTTGTAGCTCTTGCAGATGGGCGCAGGCAATTATCCCTAATTCTGGCATTACCAGTCTTTGGAATGATGGCAATTGTATTGGGTGTTCCTCCACAAATGGCTTCAGACCGAACTAATCTCATCTCATTGGTTGTCTATATGGCAGTAGTAATGATCGGCGTTTGGACACTATTAGCAAAGTCAGACAAGATGTATGGAAACTTATTCGGACGTCTAACAGATGTTGAAGTAAAGGCAACACGAATAGAAAGAGATTTGGGAGACCCTGCTCGTCTACTCAATGAACTAGCAGATGATGGATTGGATTTAACAGCTATATTTGAGGGAGTATCAACAACAACTACAGTTTCAGATATAGTATCTGATGGTAATATCGACGAGGGGGTGAACGACGATGCCTGAGGAAGAATTGGATGAACTTGAGAGTGATTTTGATGTGCAGGATGCCGAACTTGGTGAAGGTGAAGTTGAAGAAGCCCGTAGCGTAATTGCTGCAGGAAAAGATTCAGCAGACCGATTGATGGCTGCTTCAAGAGAATTGGAATCGATTGTTTATGGAGTTGTACAAGATGAAACTAATTCATTGGCGGGAACTGAATTAGATATTGCAGATGCTAAGAGTTTCCTTTCTGTCCATAAATTGTACAAAGCGAGGAGAAGTGTTCGCCGCGCAGAAAAGGCATTAGGTGAATTAGAGGAAGATGTCCTATACCTGCGCCGTAGTATTGCAATGCTACACCGGCTTCTAATTGAGAAACAAGTGACAGAGGGTGAAGTTGAAAATATCCTTATTCGTTTGAGAACTGCAACAGGTGCAGCTGAGATTGGTGAAGTTGGAACTGCAGCAAATGAAGTTGAATTCTTAGTCGATGATTTAATCGGTGGAAATACATCAACTCTCAATCCATTCTTATTCCGTCATTTCTGGTTAGGTGTTGACACACGTTGGCCAGCAGGTGGAGATTCAGGGGTATTGCTGGTTAGAATAATCAATGATGGTCCAATCCCAATGCCAGTAATGCGATTATCTCCTCCAGTACCTGATGGCTGGACTGCAGATCCTAGTTCTGTTGACTTACCAATTATTTCTCCTGGAGGAAATGTCCCGCTTAGATTTAATATTACGGCTGCGAGAAGATATGGAGCAGACGAAATTCCTCTATCGCGCAAACTAGCAATTTCCACTTCATATGAGATGCGCTCTGGTGAAATCATAATCACAATTAGAGCACAAAATCGTTCAATGGAACCATTATCTGATATCGTACTCTCTCCATGGCTTCCGCCTGGCTATACCACTGATAAGGTGCCATTCTTGGAACGCATGACCCCTGACGAAGTTGCATTGATTAGAATGCCACTACGCATAGACATGGGAAACGGAGGTAATCTCTAGACCATGTATCACATTCCAACCCGAATGGGTAGGACGAGTAAAAAAAAACAAAAAAATAAAAAAAATAAAAAAGGTGAAAAAAAATGAAAAACGAAATGAAAAACGAAATGAACGAAAATAGCGACGACCTCGCTGCTATTGGTATTGGTGCAATGATTGTGTTCATTGCATTGATTCTAGTAGCTGCTGTGGCAGCGGCTGTAATTATACAGACGGCTGAAAAGTTGCAGCAGAATGCCCAGGCAACAGGCGATGACACACAAGAGCAGATGTCCACGAAAGTGATACTTCTCTCTACAGTCATTGAATCAACGACAGCCCTGTTCTCAACCTTTGAGTTGGCGCCAGGTTCTGAAGCAATATCTTCCGATGGAATCGGCTATATTGTTATCTGTGATACTGGTGGTGCGAATGCAGTATATGCTGAAGGGTCCTTCACGGACGCTACAATACATACTGGTGATGGTGCTACCACAGGACCAATAACATTGAACCCTGGAACGACATATGTCGTTTCACTCGATATTACTGGATGTAGCCCTGTAGCAAACGCAGACAACATCATGGTCATATCGGTCAATGGTGGAGGAAATACATACGAGGAGTTACAATACGGTAGTTCTCCTTCTGTAGGAGACGTAGTAGTTTGAGGTGATTATCATGCAAAACAATAACGAAAAGAAAGATAATTTAGCAGCAATCGGTATCGGCGCAATGATCGTCTTTATCGCACTTATACTTGTAGCAGCAGTAGCAGCAGCGGTCATTATTCAAACCGCTGAAAAACTACAACAGAATGCACAATCTACTGGTGATGACACCACAGACGAAATGTCTGGAAAGGTGACAATCATGAATGTGTTTGTCGATTCTGGTGATGATTACATGGTTTACTTCCGTCTATCTGCTGGTTCTGATGACACAGCAGACAGTGACATGCTTTGGCAGTTATCCTGTGATGATGGTTTAGGTGCCATGCAATATATCGCAGGTGACTTCTCTGCTTCAGCAATCACAGCACTCGATGATTCAGGTGCAGTAACGACCGCAGCAGCGGGTGTTGGTTACCGAGTTGCCATTGCAGCAGCTCCTGGAGATGACTGTGGGCCAGATGCTATGTTCGCCGCCGATGAGAGGGCAACATTGTACATCCACGTAGTAGGTGGAGGAACAACCTACGATGTTCTCAAGGTCAACGATAATAGTCTTGGCGCCGTGGTAGTCTGATTTTATCTGAGTCCGAACAATAGTGCTTCGGCACTAAGGACTCAGGGAGGAATTACACATGGCATGGCCATTTAGTGGCGGTGCTGGAGAATCTCAGGATGCAGATACCGTATTGAGTGAAGAACGCTTGAAAATCATGGCAAATGTTGCCATTGAACAAGTCCCTCTCCCAGAAGAGGGTGAACTCAGTGCGGAAGATGCTTGGACAATATCCCCTGGACCAACCAAAGCCCGCCTAAACAGTATAGGAAGCGTACCGAGTGTGGCAGCAAGCCTCGCTCCAGCTCAACCTGTGAATATGAATGCACAAGTTGACACCTCCAGTTTGGAACGACTGATCAGTTCACGTCTCGACATGGTCGAAGATGTACTCAGATTGGTAGAACACAAATTGGATGATGTGTCAATTGATTCAGAAGGATCGCAGTCTGGAGAAACATCAGAAGATGGTTCTTTGGAAGACGATGATTCATTAGAAGGAGATGTAATCGTAACCTCATCAGGAGAAGTCATCACCACAACAGGTGTTGACCGAATGATGGGTGATGATGAAGCTCCATTAGTTGAGTTGTATGAAGCACAGGCTCTCGCAGCAAATCCATTCCTCGTCGCACCATCTGATGGTCTCGGCGGGAGTACAAACCTAATCGGTGCCCCAACAATATCTGCTCTGCTTCTAGACAATATGTCTGGAATGGCAGCAGTCAGTTTTACTCAGAAGGCAACTGATTCAGGAATGTTATCTGTGGATGAAGGCGAAAGGGTATTGGCAATTGTACAATTGGCAGCACCTGGAGAGTCTGAAGCAGCACTCGAAGACCACCTTTCTAACAAAGAACTTCTAACACTATCTGCTCTCGTCAAATCTTGGCGAAATTCAGAAGGTTTACGAGGTGAATTGTGAAATGGGCGCTTCGGTCGGTATCGGAGGTTTGATTATTGGCACGACCATGTTGGTCGTGTTCTCTATGGTAGTAGCATCAATTGACGCAAAAGTTGATACTTCACTACAAACAATCGATTCGGCCAAGGAAGCATTGCCCGTTTTCACCATTGACGATGCCACCCTTTGGGAAGGCGCAGTCGTCGATGTTCAGATCGGCAGCGGAGGAAGTGGATACGTCAATGGAACTCTTGTCTCTTCAACAGGTAGTGGTGGCTTTGCAGGCACCTTTACTGTCAACATAGCAACTGGTGCAATAACAGCTGTGGCAATCACCAGCCACGGCAATTACTCGTCCGCACCAACTATCGTTGTTCAAGGACAGACTCCGACATCAACCGCAACCTTCGTAGCATCGATCGGAAATTTCATTCACTCGAATGTTACCAACACAGGTTCATACATAACTCCATTAAGAGAAGTTTGGCTATTTACTGA
>JANXHP010000031.1 GCA_024958795.1 Candidatus Poseidoniaceae archaeon
CAATATAATTCCAGTATTGGTGCCAACTGGTGGGTTTCTCACCAGTATGGACCATTGGCAGGAAAAGAAATGGAGATTTTTACAAGGCAGGAATATGGGTTTTATCTTGTTACTAGATTGACAGGCTATACAGTTGAGACTGCGCTTGGACTAATAGAAAAAGCCAACAATTCACTCGGTCAACGAGGAACCTATGTTTTAGATTTGGCAACAAACCGAAATACTTCCGGATACCAATATTGGAATGATGACTTATACGCCGCCAATACGACATTGAATGGAAGTTTGGGGCTTCCTGTTATCTTTGATCAAGAAACAGAATTCATCACCAATATTAGTAATGTAATGGGTTATGCTTCTTGGGGTAGTAATGATGGCAACTGGAATAAGAATTACTTACCCAATGGAGGATTTGACACCACAGATGAATCTTGGTCCAGTGGTTCTAGATACTGGAACGCATCATCACCAACCGTCTCAACTGGTGATGAATTTAGTTGGGGCTATCAAAATATTACAAAGAAAGGTGGAAATGGAGCATTAGAGGCTCAAATTTCAACTGAATGTTCACAGGAATCGGGGGATTTGTTACCTGGAATATATGCCGAATATTTCGACAACGAAGGAATCAGTTTCAATTCAGCTACGATGCCAGATTTGATAGATAGAGTCCCCGACCACATCCGTACTGAAACTAGCCTAGCATACTCTTCATCGAATAATCCATATTCTGGTCTTGATAATCGATTTAAGCATGATTGGGGAGCAAGATTCAGTGGATTAATCGAAATTCCCGAAACAGGAAATTGGACACTGTATCTCAATTCCGATGATGGTTCAGAATTGTGGATTGATGGAGTTAGCGCTATTCAAAATTATGCAATGCATGGGATGAGAGAATATTCAGTAGCAATGAATCTATCAGCAGGAACTCATGATTTTAGGATTGAGTTTTTCCAAGGTGGCGGACCTCATGGATTGCTATTATCTTGGGAAGGCCCCAATGTTAGTAAAACCACAATACCAGCGTCGGCTTTCTATGTGGCTGGAGATTATACGCCCCAGTCAGACAATCTAATACATCACTGGGACTTTGAAGAAGGCTCAGGCAATCAAACTAATGATAGCGTATCTAATGGAGCCGATTTCTCGTTATATGGTATGGATTCAACCAATTGGAGGAATTGCATTGATGGCAATTGTTTGTGGTATGATGGTACTGATGATTATGCTAAAGTCAATGTAGACGACTGGCTTGGAAATTTCACTGTTAGCCAATGGGTGTGGGCTAATGTTTCGAATCAAACAACCTATGCTGCCACCTTCGCAATAGATGATAATGCAGGTTCTAACCAATCCTTCCAACATATGATTTCGAGTAGTCAATGGAAATTACATAACAATCAATCAAAGGTGTTTGGAGATGTAACTCCGCAACATTGGACACATTTAGTAACCGTATATGATGCTGGAGAGACGAGACAATACATGGATGGTGTTTTGGTAAATAGTAATGCATTCCCAAATGGTTCAATCAATAATTTTGATTTATACAAATTAGGAGTTAATCGAGCAGATAATTCATATTTCGAAGGGATGATCGACAATCTTATGATTTGGAATACTGCCTTGAGCAATGGTTCAGTAACTACTCTAAGCCGAGATATTGTCAACAACTGTTCTGCGTATTCTGGAAATGGCCAAGGTGTTGCTTATCTCGAAACGACTTATGATATTCCTTCCAATTTTACTAATCATGCATGGTCAGTATACGGATATGGAAAAAGAACTGGCGATGTATTTGGACAATACAATATCGAAGTATCTTCTTTAGATACAAATGGTACATTGCTCAATACCAATACGTCTTCAAACAAAGATTTCACCACAGATTGGAATTATGTGACAATGAGGTTTAGACCACACTCGGATGCAACATCATTACGAATCAAGATTTCATTGGATATTGTCCCTACATCAACAGATGGTTCTTTATTCATTGATTCAACTGTATTGCGGGTGATTAGGCCACACATGCAATGGGTAGATGGGTCCATTGTCGAAACTGCAGTTTCAACCGGTGGGCGTTCTTTCAATTGGGGAACTACATACGGGCAATCACTTGTCGCAGATATTCT
>JANXHP010000037.1 GCA_024958795.1 Candidatus Poseidoniaceae archaeon
TACAACTGGTTGAAGGTCTAGCATGAAACTGAATACTGTGAATACAATGCCTAGGACAAGCAGAAATTCCCACATCGCAGCATAGTTTAACATTGGGTAAATTGAAGATGTACAGAATTCCATCATATTATGACTAGATGAGTTCCAAGTATCCCAATCAAAGTCATCGGTCCAAATGTTGGAGTACGCGGCAATCATTTGCCACAGCCCTAGAATTGCAATTAAAGAAGGAACTAAACGAGCAGTTAGGATTGTGCGAAGTGAAGAACTATTCCAGTGAACACGTAGGGTCACAATATTTACTAAAATGCACCAAAAAACACCTTTGTAAAAGAAATCAAATCCATAAATACCATGCATGTATCTATCTACATTCCAAGGTGTCTGACCTACCATGTAGCAAGAGTAGGCTGCAATCATTCCAGGAACAATTGCACTGTGATTTAGTAAATGCCAGATTATTTTTGCATCATCCTGAATAAGTTCCTCACGATTATGCATTTGAAGTTCAAACATCACCCATATCGCGGTAACTGAAGAAAGAAATGTTCCGAGACTGAATATGAAATCTCCTGGCTGATAAAGATCGAAGTCTGAGATGAACGGCATGAATGCTTTGCATCCATTACCAATCCAAGTCAAATAACATAATATCAGCCATGTAAGGGTTACACCTGTAAAAATCTGTAGTGAAAGTCGCTTGCGCTGGCGTTGCTCCATGTCCCTTGGGAAAGCATTTGAGATATCAAACCATCATAATCCAATTTGAAGCATATAATTATTCTATTATGGTCGTGTCAGTGAATCGTTGTTGCAAGTATCAACTAACCAACTCGGGTGTGTTGGAAGGGGTCATCCGAAACCCCTTCCAACCGAATATGGTAGTTTAATGGGCTTTCAGTGGGTCAGTTTGCTCGCTAGCGATGCGACACCCGTCTGTTGAATGGGGGCCCCTTCCGATTTATTGAAAATTACATCTATGCGAAATGTCCATCAAGGACGATTGAATCCGATATCCATGGACAAGGAACATTCCTCTGACAGCGACCAACGTCGCAAAGAGTTTGAGGACATGATGACGGAAATGGCAGGGGGCGAATTCATGAGTGTGGAAAAATACACACCTAGAAGCACATGGAAAAAGATTCCGGATGTGGCTATGTACAAAAAAGCAAGTTGGTCGAGCGAGGTAATGAGGGTAGAAGGGGTCAACTTGGATCTAGCCCTTGAAATTGCTGAATTACTACCTTCAATTACATTCTTCTTTATTGTCAAAGGTGAACGAATGATTCTGGAAACATTGCCTGAAGACCAAGGGGTTTTTCAGCATGGAGATGCTGTGTTTTTTTCAGGAAAACCCTGGTATGGTTCGGCACCAGGTTTGGCGGATTCTTATGAGAAGTGTTGATTGAACCAACTAATTGATTCGGATAAGTTGCAAGGGGTTTTGACTTGTTGTTATTGTTGAGCAACCGGTTTGAATGTGATAATTTCCAATGTGATCGTGACTTCTTCTTCATTGTCCGCTATGAGTGGAAGTGATTGTGTTTCTACACTAATTTCAATTTGTATTTCACCAATACCGTAACCGTCCATATTCCAATTTTCTAACACTTGAATTTCATTGTAACCAGTAACATTTCTCATTTGACCATCGTAATCAGGATACGCCCTTAACATCAAGTCAATATCTGAACCATCACTTGATGAGTCTGATAGAGTATTGTTTTCATCACTCCACTGAGCATTCATATCACTTTGTGGTATCGTGGTGAAAACTGAATCCACTGGGTCACCAGGAATTCCAGAAGTTTCTCCATAGGTAATCGTCATTCGAAAACTACCAATTCGGTATCCTTCATCGAGAAGTGTTTCATCTATTGTGAAAGTCCTTGTTTCAGTATCACCATCAGCGACAACCACCGTATCGGTTTGAGTTACGATTATTTCCTCGAATGTAATCTGCCAATTGTTATTCCCATCCAATACAGACCTGACACCATCATTATTGCCCATTACATCTACAGCGTTGACAACTAATAATAGAAACAGAGAAGCAGTGACTGCGGCAGATATTTTGTTCGTCAATGAATTGTCAAAGAGTTCTTTAAACCCATCAAATTGGAAATTTTCTGAACTATCCGACATAGAATTAAACCCCCGCATTGGCAAATATTACTGCCATAATAATAATGTAAAATACAACGAAACTAAAGACGAGTGATGTGTTTTTCAGCATTGAATCCTCAAACCCATCTCCGGTAATCGACTCGATATCATCTTCACTTCCTCCACTCAAAAATTTAGAAGTAATCTTCTCTTCCCAACCAATAAAGAATACGATTCCAATCGCCAAAATTGAACCTGAGAGCATTTGTGGAATTGGAATTAATGATTGAATCAACTCGATAATACTTGATGAAACGATTAGTAGAATCAGTAGGATCATAATTCTCATGAGATTCCGATTCTGTTCTGAAGAGGTGTCAACAATCTTGAATTGGACCATTAGGTAAACGAGGAATAGAGGCTTAATTAGATAGATTAACACACCAGAGGTCAGATAATTGATTAGTTCAAAAATTTCAGAACTTTCTTCACATTGACCTTCAATACAACTGGAGTAGAAATCAAGGAGAAGATAATCTTGAATCCAATTAATGAATCCGATGAAGAATATTCCGAAGACTATCCACGATTCAACGGACATCCCTCTCTTGACTGAACGGAATACTTCTCCTGCGAATAGAACTGAAATTGCAATCGCTCCAATAGACCAGCCAAAGTTAATAGAAACCAACCACCAAATTGGAGGATTTTCTACTTGGTTGACAAGTTCACTGACAAACCATTCATTGTTTAGGAAAGTGAAGGCAGATAACCACCAGACCATTTGCCATCCAATCCAAATTATCAATAAAATCGCACTGGCTTTGGAAACCGAACGATATTTGGTCTCACCTGTATTATGTTCTAGTACAATACCCCTAATGTATGTGTGAATCCAAAGTACTCCTACTGTGACCCAAATAAATTCTTGAAGAGCCATGAGCTTGAATCCACCGATAAAAATTATTGGAGGTACAAGAATACAGTAGATTGCAATGGTCGCAATTACTGAAGCATTCCATAACTTTCCACGGCCCAAATCCTTTGGAATGTGTAATGCCATTACGAGCATCAGTATATTCAACGCGGTATCTGTACCAAAAAGTATCAGAACGAGTATATCCGCTCCCACGATTCCTTGGTAGGAGAATAATCCCAAATCGATTGCAGTCGGGTAGGTTTCGAAGTAGTATTGTCCAAGAAGGGCCTCTACTGTATGGTACATCGCTAAGAAAATAAACGTCCAACCAATTAACAATGCAGAGAAACTCTTGTGTGAATTTTTCGTATCACCACGATTAGACATGGCGATTGTAATCAGTCCCAATATCAAGTTGGTTATTGCAGCGACTGGCGCAAGTGATTCCTGTGCCATGTGTTAACCACCAATCTCAACACATATAATTGATTTTCAAACAATTATTTCCTCTATTTACTCTTGAATAATTTCTTTTCAACATTTATTCCATAGTTTGACAATCGTAACAATAAGTTCTCATCAGCAACTTTGTGCAGATTTGGAGTTGAAACTTTTGCTGAGCAAGCACAAGCGAGAATGACCGCTGTCATCTGAAGACGATGGTCACCAAATGTTTGTACAATCTCACTTGGCTGAATGATCTTCTGCCCACCAATAATCTCAATACCATCTTGTAATACTGTACTTTCAATACCAAATTGAAGTAGTAGTTGTCGTGTTTTTGTTAAGCGATTACTTTCCTTATGTGCTGCATGAGCAGCACCTGTAATTTTTCCACCACATGATATTGCCATCAAGGCTGCAAGTGGTGGTAGTAAGTCATTAGCATCTCTAAGATTTATTTCAATACCATCTTGCTTAGTTTCGCTTAGAGTAATTTCAACATTAGAATCAATTTCATTCCATGCAAAACCTAGTTCACTACTGTATTGCTGTAATATGTCATTTCCAAGTGCATCTTCGGTCTGAGGTAAGTTGGCGATAATTGTCTTTGTTTGAAGGATTTTTGTAGCGAGCATTGCAAAACTAACCATTGATGCATCTCTAGCAACTGTTACTTCTGTTTGTGCAAAATGTGGTATCCAAGGACGTAAGATTGAATCTGAAAAATCAGCACCACTTTCTATGCATAAGCGATTGGTTAAATCACTATGTTTTCGTGATACTGCTTGCCCGTTTAGATTCAACTTTATATTTCCACTAAACTGAGATGAAGCTAACATCCATGCTGAATACGGTTGGCTAGACTTTGACAAATCTAAATCAACTTGTTGCGAGCAATCAACTGGTCCACAGACAATTAGAGGTAGCGCTTCTTCTCCATGACCTCTTGAAACTTTTACTCCTGAACTTTCCAATGTTTCAATAAGAGTTGAAAAGTTTCTAAGCCGTAATGACCTATCACCATCGATGGCTACGCTATCTCCGATATTTGCTGAAATTGTAGTAAGGATTCTAAATGCTGTCCCTGAATTACCAGCATGTAAAACACTAGCTGGCTTAGTGAATCCATTGCTACCAACACCATGCACACGCCAATCTTCTGCATCTGAGTGAAATGCTACTTCAGACTGTCCTGGCTTGTTCAATATCTCCCCATTAGCAATATCTTCTATCTTAACTCCAAGTTGTTGTAAACATCTTCTCATACTGCGAGAATCTTCTCCTGCATTGCTTACATTCTTCAAAGTAATTATTTGATTACTTTGGGCACTAAGTGCTAATAATCTAATTAGATGAGATTTTGATGGAGGTAAATCCCATTGTAATTCTCCTCCATTCTTTTGTCCGTTTATTGCTAAGAATTCAATGTCGTTGGTTGGCGCAGTTTCGACTGAAGCATTCCATTTGGAAACCCAGCGCTTAGCCATATTGTCAGCGACGCGGCTAGATGTCATCAATTTTTGGAACACAGATTCAAAAAGCAAGTGCTCGCAGCAATTGATTATGAGGTTGGACGATTCTAGAGGCCGACCTCTACGTGATCTGAGAATTTCAGTAACAGATCGCTGCAACTTTAGATGTACTTATTGTATGCCTAGAGAGCATTTTGGCAATGAATACGAATTTTTAGCTAAAGAAAAAATCCTATCTTATGAAGAAATTACTATGATTGTAAGTTCATTATTACCATTAGGAATAGAAAAGATAAGGTTGACTGGTGGAGAGCCATTGATGCGAAGAAATATTGTTGAATTGGTTCGACAGATAAGAGCATTAGATAATCATATAGATATTGCAATGACAACGAATGGCATTTTGCTAGAGAAGTATGCACTACAACTCAAGGAGGCTGGACTAAGTAGGGTAACTGTCAGCCTTGATGCCTTAGAAAACGAAATATTTCAATCGCTTTCTGATACCACTAATTCCGTTGACGAGGTCTTGCAGGGCATTGATTGCTGCAAGCGATTAGAATTGCCTGTTAAAGTAAATTGTATGATTCAAAAAGGTGTTAATGAAAGCCAAATAATACCAATTATTCAGCACTTTAGCCAAATCTCAATCACTCCACGTTTCATCGAATACATGGATGTAGGGAGTACCAATTCGTGGAATTATGATTCCGTAGTTAGTGGTGATGAGATGAGAAAAATCATTGGGCAAGAATTTGGTCAATTAGAACAAGTTGAATCAAATTACCGAGGAGAGGTGGCAAACCTTTGGAAGATACAAAATGGTAGCGAAGTTGGCTTTATTGAATCTGTTAGCAAGCCATTTTGTGGTGACTGTAGTAGGGCAAGGCTTTCTGCTGATGGTTCAATTTACACTTGTTTATTTGCGACAGAGGGGCACAATATTCGTTCAATTCTAAGAATGGATGCAAGCCAAGAGCAAATTGGTGACGCTATTGCTTCAATTTGGAAAAATAGAAATGACAATTATAGCGAACAGCGAGGAAAAGTTGAGACGACAAAGGACCGCGTAGAAATGTCCTATATTGGCGGCTAATCTTCTATTGCTGGAAGAACAACATCAATCAATACTACTCCTGCAGATTCATCAATTAACTTGAATCTCCAGGTTCCTTGGTCTGAACCAATCGTTGTTGAATCGATTACGAAATAATCTCCCTTTGTTACTGAATACCCTGCATCTCTATCGTGGAAGGAAATATTTGCACCTACAACACCATAAACATCTGCATCAGCAACATGGCCCCTATATGGGATGGCGTTTTGACCATCATCTGGGTATAGATCATACTTCAATTTTGCAGGATCAATAGATTGGTCCAAACTTGCAATCTTTACAACATGGAATCCATTTGACAGACCACGAACGCTGACTTGAGCCAAAGGAGGTGCTTTCTCAGTAGTGGTCAAAGCGCCTTGCATCATTACGAAAACCATACTCGAAAGCATGACTGTAATCGCTAGCAATAGTACTGTAGCAATAACAGGGCTTACCGCCTTGTCATCATACTCCAGTGGTCTCGCCATAATCTTCCCTAGCCGACATGTGACTTGAACCATGCGCTTCAATCAGGGCATTAGATTACAATAACCAAAGTGGTTTGTCGCATTCCATTGCTCGTTTTATTCCACCAATTGGACCTAATATTCTCAACAATACCTCAGTCACAATATCACCCTTCATGAAAGCATATGACATCTTTTTTGAACGAAGAGAATTATTTAACGCTCGGGAAAATGATGCTCTTACTCTAGTTTCATACTCCGATAGTTCAACTCCACTGTCAAGATTATCAATAATTGCTTCAGCTGCAAAGCAACCAGATATTATCGCTTGACTAATTCCTCCACCATTGCTAGGCATTACCAGCCCTGCAGCATCGCCAACCGCTAACGTATTTCCATTAACCATGTTTTCAACAGGGCCACCCATAGCAATCCAGCCACCGCCCCATGAGAGTATTTCTAAATTCAAATCATCACAAAACTTCTGTAGGTATTGTTTGAGATTACCCTCTAATTTCCCTGCTCTAACGCCTAGGCCAACATTCGCTGAGTTTGGTCCTTTAGGAATTATCCATGCAAATCCAGAAGGAGCCACAGAACCGATGAAAACATCGAAAGAATCTGGTATTTTGCCTTGAACTTGCGCATATATTGTTGGAACTTGGTCCTTTGGTCTATAGAGGCCATCTTGTCCTCTCCTTAATCTCGCAACTTGTGCGAGTGAACCACTAGCATCAATTAGATAATCACAGGAATATCTTCCTTTATCTGTAACCAAAACATCACGATTTGATTTACTTTGATGCTGTATTTTTTTCAAAGCCTCTCCGCATCGTATCTCTGCACCTGCTTGGATTGCTTTCTCTCCAAGAAAGCCATCAAATTGTAATCGATGTCCTGAAAAGGCATCTAATTCAAAGTTGTATGATTTACCTGATGGTAGAAAAACACGCATATTATCCAGGCGATGTAGACGTAATCTATCTGGAAAATCAAAATATGTCTTTAGCCATTGATGGTCATCTAAATTTGAAAAGGTAGCAATTACCTCTCCCCAATTTGGAATACATTCGCCACACTGAGCAGGATTTCCAATAATATCTCTTCTTTCTATTACTAGAACATCTACGCCTGATTCTGATAGTTTTTGGGCACAAGAACTACCTGCTGGACCTGCACCAATGATGATCACTTGTCTGTGTTCGACTTCAATGGCCATTTCATCACCTATTTCGTTGAATAACGTAATCTGTAATTTGTAACATCAATTGTTTTGCATCACTTTCAGGGAAATCATCTATGTTTGAAATTGCTCTTTCAATATGAGTTGAAACTAATATCTCTGCATAATGTAAACTCTCTGAAGCATTCAATAATTGCATTAATTCGTCAAAATCATCATCTGAGAAGTTCTCAATAATTTGTGAGAGGCGCTTTCTTGCAGCTCCATGAGACAAAGTCAGTGCATGAATCAATGGTAATGTCATTTTTCCTTCTATAACATCAGCACCTCTCGGTTTGCCCATTTCTGCATCACCTCTCAAATCAAGTAAGTCATCAACAAGTTGGAATGCAATTCCCAACTCCATTCCAAAATCGCCAAGTTTCTTAGCATCATCATCACTCAGTCCTGCGATTAATCCTGCTGCTTGACAACCTGCAGCAAAGGGTCCTGCAGTCTTGCCTCTAACAATGTTCAAATAATCTTCAGGTGATGTTTTCAAATCGAGAATATGGTCTAATTGTTCAAACTCTGAAATCGCAATATCGGCACAACATTTTGACATCAAGCGAACAATCTTCTCATCATACCTACCACCAAGACCAAAACCGTGTACAAATAACCAATCTCCTGCGATAATTCCCTTGGCTAATCCTTGTTTTGAATGAATTGTTTCAACACCACGACGATGTGATGCTTGGTCGTTAATATCGTCATGGACAAGGGTTGCTGTATGGATTAATTCGAAGGCTAATGCCAACGGCATGACCTCATCAGAATCCAAACCTCCCGCTATTTCATATGCTAATAAAATGAGTAGAGGCCGCAGACGTTTTCCTCCAGCAAGTAGAACATCGCCGCATAACTTAGCAACATCTTTCGCCCCGTTTTCAATCTCATTTTCAATTAATGATTGAAGTTCTGCATCGATGAGTAGTCGCATTAACTCAAGGCGGTCATTTGCCTGCAAATGTTCACTCGCCACGAACCATCCTACAAGGGTGGCATTCTTAACCGGTTGTCTCCGCCCTCAACATGCTAGGGTTCGCTCTAGCCGAGGCGATTGGATGGAAAACAGCGAGAGGCTAGAAGTTCTCACTACACCATCGCGAAGAGATGGTGTCCGATTGCAATTGGAACAAACAATTCAGCAAATGGGCAAGCAAATGGACTTGCGAATGCGCCAAGTCCCCCATGTAGAATCTGCTATTGAAGCCTTGAAAGATGGAAACTGTGACTTGATTGCATTGAGTGCCCATGACTGGAGAGAATTTGATACATTAGGTCTTGTCATTGCTGGAGTATTACCGCGTCGTGAACCAACATGGGTATTGGTTAGTGATGACAAGCCAGAATATCTGATTGGACAACCTGTTATTGTTTGTGATCATCCATTACTTCACCGACAATTTTTACGAGTTAGATTTGATAGTGTCATATTGTCAAGTGAAGAATTTGCTGATAGTATTGACAAATTAGAAGAATATACTGCTCTGCCAGAAAATGAACGAGTTCCTTGGCTTGAAGAACAAAGACAAGAGGAAAAATTAGACGGGTATATCGTTACTAGAGGAGAGCATCAAGCATTGCCATTCAAGGCACGTCGCCATACATTAGGATTGCAAAGAGAAAATCCTGAGCGTTCAAGATTTATTCCACCTCCTCTAAATGGATTCACCTTAATGGTTGCAAGAAAGGATTTCCCTTCACACAAAATTGAAAATTGGTGTGATTCGGGAGCGTTCATCGCACATCGAATGGAAAGTGCGATTTGGGATTCATTACCTGATAACATTTCTCAACTCGTTGGAATATTTGTTGAACAGAGAAAAATTTCTACAATTCTTAGAGAAGCAAAAAGAACAAATGATGAGCAAATTACGGATTCAATTCTAGATATTAACAAAAAGGTGAAAAATACTGTTCCAAGACTTGAAATGAAAATTGAGATTCTTGACCCTCTAGGCATGGTTTCTGCAGCAGCAGAGCGAGTCTGTCCAGTTGCTGATAGCCACATGGGAATGATCACATTGCTAAAAGAATTCAATATCCTCCTTGAGACCTTGTCTAGTGAGCATGAACAATTAGCAAAACATTTCCATGGACTACCGAAGGATTTCTCTGAAGCAAAACCAGCAATGCTCAACTTGGGAATTGATTATTCGGACTCATCCGAAGATGAAGATTGAATCCCTAATTTTTCCTTAGCGATTTTAATTCCTTTAGATGTACGGTCATCGCCTGCAATTAGAACATCATATCCTTGTGTTGCTATATAATTCTGTAAATCATCCATTTCTGAGGGTGAATTATCATTGGACAATTCAAACAGATTTGCATCCAAATTTCGTGCATCCGATTCCCATCCTGCAGAATTTACTTGCATAGCAAGTGTGAATTTTTCAACTAAATCAACAGCAGAATATGTTGGATTAATAACAAACGATAATGACTGAGCAACCTTTTGATTAGCTACTTTTAATCGGGAAAGGCCTTCCGCAATTTCAAGTAATACTTCCTTTAATTCGTCTGAATTGCTGTTTCGAGTGAATCTTCTCTGTGCTTTGTCCAATTGTTTTCTCATTGTGATTACACCAGCAATAATTGCTTCCTTAGTTCTTGCAGCATCTATTATTGCATTTTCAGCATTTTTAACACGGGCAGCCAAATTAGCTTCAAAAATTTTGTACTCTTTTTTGAAATCACTTCTAACCGTACTGCTAATAGCAGTTGCCAAGAGTTGTGCTTCCTTTAGAGCAGATTTTGCGGCACGTTGCTCATTGCCCATGTTCAACCCGTACCGCTATGTGCATTCATCATTTCAAACCCTCGCATGAAAATTTGTCACGCCCCCTAAAGGGGGCGCTGAAATATCGTATTTTACTCACAAAAACGGCTAATCTTAGTTAATGTCACAGCGAAGACACATATAGTCTAAGTGACGGATTGACAAATGAAGGTGGGAACATGGTTGACAAAGGGGCTCTCTTGGCTGAACTTTATCAGGCTAGATTTGACGGTTTGAAGGAAATCGCAATAGCATATCAATTGCCTAAATCTGGTTCGGTGGAATCTCTTCGCGCCCGTTTAATTCAAAACCTCATTTTAGACCAATGGGATTTGTCTGAAGATGCAATTAAAAATTTAATGAATGCTGAAATGGGTGAAATCTTAGGCGTCTTTGGAATCAAAAAGTCTGGCTCAATCAGGGCCCGAAGACAGCGTTTATACCTACATTTATACCATGATCCAAAAATTCTATTGGTTGAAAAGTTGGATGATCACACAAGAGATAAATTGCATGCAATGTGTAAGGCATTAGAATTACCCCTTTCAGGAAATAAACAAGCATTACTCATTAGAATCGCTGGAGTTCTAGCAAGTCAGCAAGGTGGCTGGGGTAAAGTGAAGAAGAGTTTGAGAAGACCAAGAGGCAAGATACATCTGCCAAATATCCCATATCCAAGTGAAGATTCATCGCAGCAAGCACAAACTGAGAGTAGTACACTACTACAGGATACTGTTGATGATTTTGTTACGGAACACCCAGAGGGGTGGACATTTGAAGAAGAAACTGAACTGAGAACTGAATTGGCAGAAGAAGGTTTGAATCCATCCTTAGCATCAGTTTCTGCAGATATTGATGAAGCATTAAGAGGTGAAACTACTACTGAAGAAGTTTCAGTTCCACCAATGATTCAATCCGCACAAATTACTGAGTCAGAATCCAAGCACAGTCTCGAAACTGAGGCAGTATTGATGGAAACAAACTCACGAAAGGCAGAAATTGAATCTGCTGGGCGAGATTTCCTAACTATTTCTTCAACTAGTGACAGTGATGATTTAGAAGTGTTCATTTCTAGTCTTGCTAACCATGGATTTGCAATTGAAGTTGCTGCTGTTAGAGATTCAATACGTAATATCATCATGGAATTAGATTTTAGAAGCCAAACTGAAAAGAATGCACTTCACTCAACACCTAATTCATGGTCTGAGAGAGAAGCTCTGAGAACATTTGAGGGAGCGAGAAATTCCCTACGTGGACAACTGGCCGATACTTTGGCCGCACATCCAGGAGATTTGGTAAAGGCGCGGATGGCATTTGAGGAAGTGGGTCGTTCACTTGGCCTTGATTTGAGGATTCCAAGTATTTCCGGAAGACTTCATGCTTTGTTTGATTTACATGTTGATATTGGTGAGTCACAAGCATTGCAAGACCCTGCTATTGCAAGAAGAAATCGTGTTCTTCGTATTCTTCAACATGGAACAGTTCATCTTCAGGCAGCCGAATGCAGAACATTAGATCGTATTGAGAGAAATATTGCAGCATTTGAAGAACTTGTTGAAACTGTATTAGAATCGAGTGAAGGAACATTTTCTGAGGCTCAACAAGTACTTGTCATTAGATTCCTTGAGTCAAGAGGTTATGATGTAAACACTGCTACTCTAAGGCCAAGAATTCTTGCCTGTGCAGGCATTATTGGTTCCGAATTAGGTTTTATCTCTCCAACTGAAATACCACGTATTGCACCAGGAATTATTATTTCAGATTCACAGGTTGATGCAATTGTTGTTGAATTACAAGCACTAGCTGATGCATTCAAACCCAAGAAAGAAACTGCTGTAAAAGAACATGAGGAAGAACTTGCAGAATCTGTTGCAAATGCAGCAGACCACTTGACAGATGTTCGTGCAAAGATTGACAGAGTTGACAATATCTTAGAAAGACTAAGAATTTGATTTATTCATTGTGCTCTTGAAGCATAGAAATTTTGTATGACTGTTGATACTGTTTGTGTATCACTAATGTCCCTTTTAACCATATCATTGAGAATAGCCTGTCTTTGTTCAACATGCTTTTCAAACACAGCAGGAGTCACACCTGCTGCCTTACAAATCGTTTCTCTCAATTTACTAGGAATTCCAGTTTCTTCAATTTGGTCAGTAGATGCATTATATTTCCAAATGATATTTAGACGAGGTTTATCTCCTTCCATTCCTGCAATTTCTGCAACTTCAGTGATTTTACGAGCCGTTTTTCCATTTACGTGTAAACGTGCTTGAATTATTATCAAATCTAATCCAGAAAGCATGATTGGTGGAACATTCATAGGTGGATTGATCATTCTTGTAACGGTTTCTTGCGCCGTATTAGCGTGCAGAGAACCGAATGAACCATCGTGACCAGTATTCATTGCAGTCAATAGAGTTGCACATTCAGGACCACGCACTTCACCCACAATTATTCTGTCAGGACGCATACGCAGTGATGATTTCAAACAATCATTCATATCAACTTCTGGAGTCCCATCCGGTCTCTCCCTTCTGGTCTCCATTCTCAACCAGTGATCGTGATAAACTTGCAACTCAGCAGTATCTTCTACTGTTAACAAACGTCTTGACCATGGAATAAACATCCCCATACAATTTAGAGTGGTAGTTTTACCAGAACCAGTACCACCTGCAATTACGAAATTTGCAGGACGGCTGTCCAATCCTTCAATCCAAACCCACATCATTGCTGCAAGTCTTGAATTTACAGTTCCAAAGCGAACCAAATCAACAATAGTTAGTGGGTCTTCCTTGAACTTTCTAATAGTCAGAGTTGGGCCATCTGGAGTAACTGGAGGAATTGTTCCATTTACACGAGAACCATCTGGTAATCTTCCATCAAAGATTGGAACCATACCAGGGCCATCTCCTAATGGAACATTGGTAAATGCTGCAATATTCTTTGCAATTTGCAACCCTTCTCCATCCTCAATCCAAATATTGGTCCGACACATTCCATGTTCTCTGTGAGCAATCTTTACACATTGTGCACCACCATTATACATCACTTCTTCAAGTGCATCATCTTCTAAAAGAATTTGTAAATCACCATAGGGATTCGGTTGAACTGCACCTTCGACATGGTAAATCGGAGAAGGATGATCTCCTTCCATGTAAATCGTTACTTTTCCGTATTGTTCTAATATTTTTTCAGACATTTCAACCACCACCTATTGCTTTTACAGCACCTAAATACAATCCCATCGATATTGCCATCCACAATGGCAAGAACCACAAATAACTCTTCAAACGACCTAGCATTCTACCAGAGACGCCTACTCCCACTGCTGAAGCAGCAGCAAAGAATGTGCCAAATGTGGAATTGAAGTCATCTAATTTAAATCCAGAACTTGCTGGTGCAAAAAGACCAACAATAAATGCGATAAGTCCTGGAAGACCTATAGATACGAACATTATGATAAGAATACCTCTTCCCAACAATTCGTTTTCTCTTTTATTGATTAAATCATTAAGTCTCTCATAATCATGACTTAAACTTTCAAGAATAACTTGTAATGGTGCATCTTGGTCCATTGCTGTTTCAATTAACATCATCACCCTTTGTACTTGAGAAGACCTCGTTTTCGCTGAAAATGAGGTTAATGCAGAATTAATATCTGATGCATGACTTTCTTGTAATGTCTGTTTCAATAATTCACTGAGCAAACCTGGCATATTTTTTGCTTGCTCCATCATAGCCTCTTGCAAACCATGTCCTGCTCCAACGGAACTGGCTAATGACTCAAGTAATCCAGGTAAGGAATTCTCAATTTTTCTCCTCCTGTTTCGCTCTATCATTGGAGGAATACCACCACCTGCAACAGCAATTCCAATTACGCCCAAATAGAGCAATAAAGGTTCACTGTTGAAAGATTCTAAGAAACGATAAAACATATAATCACAATCCTGGGTCCTTTGTATGAGCTTTCAAGCCGATAAATATCATTCCAACCAAAGTGACAACTAAACCACCATTCACTACTGAATTAATCAAAGCTGGATCTGGTATTGACATAAATGCTGCAATATCACCAGTCAATAGTTGTGGAATTAATCCAGCGATTGACAAAATAATCGGGCCAATCATACCAATTGAAAGTAATGTTTCAGGAACTCCCCCTAATTCTTCAATATATTTTTTGACTTCTTCAGCCCTTTCTTCCTCCATCCGCGAACCTTGTTTTCTCAAAGTTTCAACAATGTCTGTATTTTGTGTTACGTTATTGTATAGAGTATTCAACAATCTACGATAACCATCAGATTCTGCAAGATTCATCATACTTTTTAGTTCGTATTCAAGACCGCGTGATTTACCACTTGACAATTGCTTCATTATTTGTGAAAAGTCTTCACTAATTATTCCATAACCGCCTTGACCTATTGTGTGTAATGCTGCTTCAAGACCTACACCTGAGGACATTAAAACATCAAGAGTTCGAATGACATAGAGACCTTCTCTCTTTTCATCCAAAATTCTCACTTTTTCACCTCAAACAATATCTTCAATTAATTCTAGCAAGAATGATTCATTATCACTATTATATTCCATACTCGCAAAAACAACCTTTACATCTCTCTCTTCAAATGGATCGTGTATGAATGGCTGACCGGTTCTAAAGATTGAAATCAACTTTTTATATTCATCAATACCAATTTCTCCACTAACCGAATAAACAGTGGATTCAGAGCCTTCATCATGTAAGTTATCACCTTCTCCACCTCTAACAATTGTTCTCGTAATTCTACGAGTAAGTTTCACTTTCATATCGGTATTTGCTATTCTAATCCAATCTGCACTAGTAGTCCCTGTTGCGGGACGAATGAAGAAATCTATTCCTGCCATGTTGCGACCTCTAACTTAGGCACAACCCGAGCGGGTATTCAATGTGTTGGATTGTCAATCACTTATTCAACTATTTTGAACCAGCCAAATCTAGGCTCATGAATGACTCCTTTTTCAGATAATTCATCCAACATCGCTTCACTATCTTGACGTGAAAAACCTCTCGCATTAGCATTACTGAGAACTGCTTCAAAGTCAACACCATCACCCTGGTCGAGTTGACGGATAATAGAAAGCGCACATTCTTCTAAATCAGAACCATCTGTGCCACCTTCAGTTTCATCTCCTTCTTCCCCCTCAGTTAATACATTGAGTGTTGGCACTGGTTTTGTTGCATTGGCCATTTTGCCTTCAGCGATATCTAATGCCTGCATTATATTCAATTTGTATTGTTCTAAATCAATTTCTCCATAGTGATTTCTAGATGATACAAGCCCAGATACAAGATTTGCTGGAATACTTTCACTTGAACTATACGCTTGTTCTGTTGGCTCCAATTCTAATGATGCTGAGAATGCATTCATCCTTTCAATTGTGCTTTGACAAGCACGTGTTATCCAATTTGCATATGTATTTCCATCGATGATACACGCTTCTTCTGGGCGTAATGAAGTATAGATTGCCCCCTCATCAGTTTGGTACCATCGCGCCTTTGCAACCATCAATACCAATTCCGGCTCACCGACTTCGATTCTTTCAGTCAAGGTCATAGTTAACTCGCGCATTGATTCACTTGCATAATCCCCTACTGAGAAGTAATGTTGTCCCGATGGGTCTCGTAATTGACCTTGATACAGAGTGGAACCATTTGCTGTTTCACGTACTTCCAATCTCTCCAACAATCCAGCTACGATTACGCGATTTACTTTTGCTCCCAATTTTGTAATGACAAAGGATGGATCAAATTCTCCAGACCCCTTTTCGTTAAGGGTAGCATCCCTAAATTCTGATGCTAGCATATGCCATGCAGGTTGACGCTTTGCTCTTGGTGATGCCTGCATCAATTAACCCCCCATTGTGCTCTAACTTCAGTTGCTTTCATCTCAGCATCCTCCTCCACAAGTTCGGCACTATCCGCCAACATCATGCCACCTTGTTCATCAACGATAGTTCGCCCAGATGCACGAATATTTCTACCCAACATCTTTGATCTAAGAGTTTGCACGAAATCTAACTGCCCATCTGAATTGATTCGGGTACTAAGGTCTTCTTCAGTCAAATCAAGGAGGCTTAAACTTCCTTCCTTGTTGATTAGTAAGGACATGCTTGCTAAACCATCATCAATCACTAACCTCATCCTTACATCTGTTTCGCCATCATTGGCATCATGTGTTGCACAGTGTCCATCTCTCAGAACTCTTCTACATTCTGTGCATCTTTGAATAAATCCAGAATCTTCTCTAACACTTACTACGATAGCCTCGGTTGAAACTCCGACCCTGCTTGCTCCAGTCGATAACTCATTGAGTGCGACTTCCACTGTCTGTGTACTAAAATCAATACTTTCATCCCAAGGTGATTTTTCCAATATTTCAACTTGATCGGCATTGTCAACGGTGATATCAGGAATCCCTTGCCAAGCTCTTACTCTAACACCTTTCAGCCTTACAGTGATTGGAATACTATCCTCGTCAATAGGCAAGTCTTCCCATGCACTCATCCTACATCTCCCAGTTGGATCTGCAATTTGTCCAGACCAGAGGTATTTTTCAACACCATCTCTTGTGAAAGTTCTCTTTGCCCATTCAGTGATTTGAACAACGGTATCAACATCTCTTGCACCATCTCGTAAATCGCTAATTGTCAAGACTGTTTGTTCAGACAATGTTTCAGTATCAGCAAAATTCTTGTCATGGAATAATTCAACTTTTGTTGTTCTTCCAAAATTCAACTCAGGTGTATCTCTAAATGTACGCACTTGAGCTCCATCAATTTTTATCAATGCACCAACTTCATGTCCGAACGGTTCCCAAGAAAGGAAGCCAATCGTTCCAGATTCATCTGCCAATCTTCCACGGACGATATCTATTGAACCTGAGCCATCTTTTTTGTGGATTTGGTCTTCTCTTGATGAAAGAACTCGGCCGACTACGCAGACATATCCATCACTAGGAAGCGTAGCGATATCTTGGGCTTCTCCAGGTGCTACAACAGCCCTTGTTCCTTCACGAATGACAACAACCCGTGAGGATTGATTGATATTTAGAGACATTTTTCCTTGATATTCATTTACTGAAACTCCTTCAAGCCTTACGATTGAACCAGGGGCAAGGTTTGGACTAGGCGCCCAATCTTTGTACTCCCAGCGATTCTTTTCTCCACTTTCCGCCCAAGGGTTATCCTCTAACAAACCGAAGGCAATCTGCTTTTGTTCACCACGAATTGTTTGTTCACGCAAATTATGTGAAATAATTTCAACTTCAATTTCAATTTCCTTATCATCTGCCTTCAATTCACTCAAACGTTCGACTTTCTTTGTCGCTCTAGAGTTAGATGAAGAACTGCTTGACCTAGTGCTTGGTATTGACTTCGCACTGTTTAGACTTCTAATGATAGACCTCATCGAGTCTTGAGGGGGGATTTTGAAATCTTCTTGATACTTCAAAAATGCTGCAGCAATTGTTTCGGAATCTGTATCTGGACATTCCTTTTGTACTGCTTCAATGTAGGTATCAAACTGTCCATCTGACATATTTGACACCTCTATCATTTTCATTCATTAGTGTCCTATTCACTGAATAGGATGCGGGCTTTCGTGCGTTTTGGTTGAGACTTGACACTCCCTTGACCTCCATGGAACTAAACAAAAATGACTACGGCTAATAAACAATTTCACGGCTCAATTTAGAAAAGTGAAAGTATTCAAAGGTATTATGTGATTATTGAAATGTAATATTTCAACTTCAAGCCGGATTTATTCTAAACCCATCCATAACTAAAACATCAGGGATATGCATGCCACCTGTTGAATAAGAATCTTGAATTATAGGCCTATCACCTAATATCACATCATTTGCTAATGCCTTTGCAATATTTCCTGAAAGACCTGCTTGCTTAATCGGCCCCGCAATTTGACCATCGACTACTTTCAATATCGTGCTAGTCGTCACTGAGAAATCACCGCTAGTAGGATTGGCAGTATGCGCCCCCATAACGCTGTGAACAATATATCCATTCTCCATATGAGAAATCAAATCATCTCGACTCTTGCCCCCATTACTAGATTTTAGAATCATATCTGAACATCCTGTATATGGTGGTGATTGATGACTTCCTCTAACCGCTGAACCCGTTGATTGAGCATGATCAATACGCCCTTCAGCCATCATTTGTGCTGAATCTCTAGTTGACCACATAGATCCTACGAGCCTGCCGTTTTCGACCAATACTTGAGTACGACTCGGCACTCCTTCGCCATCACGACTTGAGCTACCCATTCCACCTTCCATTAACCCATCATCAATCAATGTCAAGTCATTGGCAAGAACCATTTGTCCTTCCTTCCCCGACCAAAACGACTCTTTTCGTACTAATTTTTGACCTTTGACCGCTGCTGGCACACATACAGAGAATAAAGGAGTAAAACCTTCACTAGTCATCAATACTGGACAATCTACTGCTTGTGAATCTACCTCAATTGGCCCCCTAGTGCATTGAGCCCAATGAACTGAAGTTTCAATACAATCTGGAACTGATTTTAGCAGTTTTCGACTAGAATTACTTTCCCAAGCACTTGTTAATTCATCATTTTCATCTATGCTAACTTGAACACCTGCTCCATGAGAGGTTGTGATTCCGCTGGAAAGAATACCTTGACTGTTTACAATGGCGCCTGCAGTTGCTGAAACACCTACGCCACCACCTGTTACCACTGCTCTAGAATCCAATGAAGCAACTTCATTCAATATCGCATCTGCTTGTTCTAACAAATCTTCTGGACTGACATCTAAAATTCTGTTATCACAACGGCCTAAAACCTCTGTTGATTTTTGATTCTCTGGGAGGCAAAATCCTTCTACTGCTGGTGAAACCTTTGCAATAGAAAGTGCCTGTGAAACTGCATGTTCAGCACCGGATATGTCAACCAAGTGAGCATAACCAAATCTTCCGCCATCCAAAACACGTACACCATATCCGCCATCGCCCCCACCAGCTGCGAGTTTTATTTTTCCCGCTTCAATGTCTAACTCATGACCATATGATTGAAATGCAACAACTTCCCATTCATTAATTCCTTTTGATTGGCATAGATGCCCTATTGTTTGCGCACCTTCAACGATACGCGATACAGCGTCATCTGGTAACATTATCCCACCAAAGCCTCGCTGATTCTCATTATTGGACCACCATCTCCTACAGGAACTGTTTGTCCTTTACCACAAAAGCCAGGCGCTGCTAATTTTGCATCTCTAGTCAAACCGTTTACATTTTGTAGTATTTCCAATGTTAATCCACTAACACTAACATCTTTTAGAGGCGTTGTAAGTTCGCCATTTTCTATTAACCATGCTTCCTGTGCTGCGAATTGGAATGAACCCTTGCCAGTATCAACTTGTCCGCCACGAGAGCCACAGGCATATATTCCATAACTGATATCTTCCAATAAATCATCCATATTATTGTGAGTTCCACCCATTATCATTGTATTTGACATTCTAACAAGAGGATGATGGAGGCCATCTTGGGCACGAGCGCCCCCATTAGGTTGAATATCAAAATGTGCTGCAGTTTCCCTATGATTGAGATATTCTGTTAGAACACCATTGGTTATCAGTTGCTTGGTTCTTGTGTTTACTCCTTCATCGTCTATCGGATATGCACCATATCCCCCTCTAATCATCGGGTCATCTATTACAGTCACAATATCTGAACCTATTTTCTGACCTAATCTACCATCTAAACATGAATCTCCTGCTGCTACTAAATCTGCTTCACAAGGATGCCCGAGCGCCTCATGGATGTATACTCCGGTAAGATCACGGTCTGCTATTAGTGGCATTTTTCCAGATGGTGCGCGTTTTGCATTCAATAATCTAAGGGCTGCAATCCTTGCATCAATACCCAGTTGGCCTAAATCACAAGCTTCGATTAATTCCAGCCCACCTTCACCGCCGTACCTTGTTCTATAGGATACTACTTCTCCATCATCTCTTGCGGTTACCATTCCTCTAACCAGTGAACGTTGGAATGACCAGACTCTATCCATTCCCTCACTGGTCATCAGTTCGGTGTGTATATGTTCGTCTGCCCACCCACAAGTGGTTGAAACTATTTTTTCATCATCACTTGCACTATCTGCAATAGCCTTCAGCATATCGATTTTTGTTGATAAATCTGTATTTCTAATATCCTTTTTTGGATGCCAGTGAATCTCATCTTGGAATATTGGAACTTCTGCTAATTGAACTGCATTGTCAGAACTTGACCTACGCTTTGCAACAGCTTTTGCCAAACGAACTGTTGATTCAATTTGTTCAGGCAAAGAGACGATGTCTGTTGTTGAATGGACTCCCCATGCACCATCTGCTAGAATTCTTAGTGTAACACCAACTTCCTGACCAGGAATCGCATTCTCTAATATCCCATCTCTCAAATTTACACTTGAACCAGTTTCTGCAACCAATCGAACTTCTGCATAACTTGCACCAAAATCTACAGCCTGTTGTAAAGCATGACCAATCTTCTTTTGATCCAAATAACGACCCGTTGAAAAATCAATATTTGATGCACTAGAACTAATCACCATATCGTAATGTAAAGGCCCACAGTGCTTGAACTCTCTCATTGACATACTAGAAATCAATTATTATGGATTCTCATTATGCTGAGAAATCAGCAGATAAGATATGTCCAATTAATGCTTGTTGAAGATTTTCTTGAGGAATCCCTTCAGTATCTAAGCCCAATTTATTGGCCGCTTCAACAGAGAAATATGCTACAATTTTGCTATTTTCTAATCCAAGTATAGATAGTAATGTTTGGCAATTGGAAGCAAAATCATTGTGTTTGCCCATATCTATTCCCGAAGGTTGCAAGCCCGCAATACCCTCTTTCTTCAAAATCGGCTCTGGTAAATACAAAACCCATCCTGAAGTTTCTCCGTCTTGAATGCCAGCCCTAACAAATGCATCACTGACATGGTGAGTACCTGCAATATATCGCAAGAATTCTGCATCCCTTCCTCTTGCTAATTGATTTCCATTAGCAAAATTTCTCTCACAACAATTCCAAGCGGTCCAAAGTTGCTGTTCAAATTGAACAGCATGTCCTGCTACCAGCATCCATCTATCGTCTAATCTATTATCCAGAAATTTAGCAATCAGTTGTTTAGCGATGACTGGTTTGTCACTTCGCCATGCAATGCAAGGAAACTTAGGCATTGTCATCAATACAAGGCAGGAGCACTTCTATTTTCAATCAACCGGATAATTCTCATCATCTAAGGGAATATCATCCTCTCTTATTTTCTCAGTATCTATGATTTGTTTTTTGGGTTTGATGATTTTCCCAACCTCAATAAGCATATTATCGACAATCTTTGGACCCCACCCGCGTTTACTTGAAAGCGTCTTTATCTCTTTCTTGCTCATCGCGGCCAAACTTTTGACACTTCTATAGCCCATTGATGCAAGTTCTCTAGCCCTTTTTCTACCAACAGTACGAATATTTACCAATTGTAACAAATCCTTCTTACAACCGTGCCTAACTCTTTGTTTTACAATATCTATTTGAATTGATAGTTCTGATATATGTTCCATATGTTCATCTGAAAATACATCATCTGCCATTAGGATTGCTTGTGCTCCTGCCATAAGCCAACTAATGGTATCAACTCGATAGTTTACATCACCAGGTGTAACATCCAATGCTGCTTCAATTTCCCTCATTGTATTCTCATCCATCCACATTTCTAACATCCATGCAGATTTCACATAGCCAAGCAATCTCTCTTCATATGAAGAATCATGTAGCATTTCATCTTCAACACTATTGGTTTTGACCCATAAGGGGGAGCCTTGCACCATATCCTTTGTCTTAGCCCATAACGACGAAAAGTCAGGTGTGGCTGATGCAAGATGCAATAGTCCAAAATCAGTAACAGGAGCATTTCCTCTTACCATACGGCGTATTGCCCTCCTCATACCATGTCTTAAAATTGAAGCTGAGAGAGGATCAAGGTAGAATTGTGTTATTCGTTCACCCATTATTGTTGCTTCATATTTCATTGCCAAATCATCATTTTTGACCTCGTCTTTCCATCCACCTACGGTTCTCAATGTACTTGCATTGGTAAAGCCAAGAGATGCTTGAGAATGTGCTGAAATCCTTTCACTATATGATTTATTAGAGTAATCTTGGACTTCGTTATGAAATTCAACTCCTCCTGTTGAGTCAGCCATTTTTGCCCATGCTGGCATATGAGTTTCTGACATCGAAATATCTTCGGATTGCTGTTTGATATTATGACTCACAGAAAAGTGTTCATCAATTCCAACCCTTCTGATGAACCTTTCTTCAACTAGCCAATGTATCATTTTGTCCAACCTCTCTTCCAACACTATCGTTGGCATGCAATATCCTAAAAAAGTGGCTTTGAAAAAATCAATAATTGACAACCGGTGTTGCATTCCTCCCGAAGTGATCATCGACAATAAATGCATTCTCATCGCTGGCTCACTGGCCAATTTTGAAGTAATATTTTCAATCGGACCAAAGAAGTATTTGTCACTAACTTCATCTGCTATTTCCCAACCATCTGTTCCTTTACAAAGAATCCATGCTTCCCCAAAATCATCATATTTTGGCCTTCCAGCGCGTCCAAGCATTTGTCTTATCTCCATAACAGGAAGCGGCCTACTCATTCCATCGTCCCAGCGTTTTATATCTCTAACAAGCACCCTTCTAGCAGGAAGATTAACTCCCGCTGCAAGAGTGGGTGTCGCTGTTAATGCAACTAGCAATCCTTGCTTGAATGCGGATTCAATCTCTTTTCTTTGAGTATGTGTCAAACCTGCATGATGAAATGCTACACCGCCCGATATTGCTTCACAAAGAGACTCACCCATTGAAGACTGAGTATTTCTTGATAATTTTGCAACTAATTGTTGTAATTTTTCTAGGCGCTCTGGGTCTTGCTTTGACAATACTTTTTTGACCCGTTTTGCAAGAGAATGCGCTTCGGATTGGGCGGAACGACGAGTTCCAACAAAAACAAGCAACTGCCCGTCTTGGGCAAGTGAATCGATTACTATCGCACCAGTTGGGTGGGATTTAGGGCCATCAATATCTCTTGGTGGATTCAATTTTGCGTTATCTTCACCAATTTGTGAAGATTGTACCATTCTTGGTTCAATATGTAAATCGTGAAAAGTTGAGTATTCAAGCGCTACTGGCCTCCACTCTGATTGAATCAATGTAGCATCTAACCATTGTGATAATTCAATACAATTACCTACTGTTGCCGAAAGTGCTATCACTTGCGATTTTGGCCTTAGATATCTAAGTCTAGTTAGATTAATCTCTAGTGTAGGACCTCTTGATGAATCGTTCATCAAGTGAAATTCATCAGCGATTACTATTGACACATTTGCAACAATATCGGAATTTGAACGCATCATTGAATCCAACTTTTCTGATGTACAGACAAGGATGTCACATGATTCAATATTTGCAACTTCTCGCACTGAATCGCCAATTCCAAGACCAACCTTCAAACCTAAGTGATTTCCAAGTTGTTTCAAGTCATCGTATTTCTCACTAGCTAATGCTTTCAATGGTACGATGTATACTGCCTTAGAACCAATATCATCAACCAACAATTTACGCATTATCCCAATGTAAGCAATTAATGACTTGCCGCTTGCCGTTGGAATTGCCAATAATGTATTTGATCCTGAAAGAACTGCTGGCATCGCCTCTGATTGAGGCGGGTGTAACTTTTTTATTCCCCAAACTTCACTCAAAAATATCTTGGCTTTTTCGGGCAAATCTAAGGACATCACCTCATGATGCTGCGCCGACATGAATTCACATCCGCGCCAACAGTCCAAAAGGAGCGCGCCTATTTATTTTGACAAATGTGGAAATACGGCACAGAAAATACAGGTATTAAGTATCAAATAAACACTATTGCCATGCGACATCCCTAATACCCACCGCTAACGGTGCCTACTGCATGAGCGATGATGTTGAGGCAATAGTTGAAGAGCGTCTTGCAGTGTTTGATGATGAGCCAGACTTGAATGATTGGTTCGAAGTAATGTGTGGTGCAGCGATGGCTGTACTAGGTATTTTTCACTTAGTAAGCCCCGGAAATCTAGTTGACCCTGATGTTATGCGTTGGTTTGCATCTGCAGTCATTGCAGCAGGTGCAATTTGGGCTGGACACGGTTTGAAGGACATGGCTGTCAAAGAAATTCGTCGCTCAATCGCAATACTTGAGGCATCACCAAGCGGCTCAGGTGTTGACCATGGATTAATTCGTGATGTCCTTCTCAATCCTGATGCATACAAAGAATTCCTTGTAGAGGCATATAACTCTGCATGGGAAGATGGAATCATCACTGAAGAAGAGTTAGCAGAATTAAAATCATTCCAACAGGCTTTGGGTATTAGTGATGATGAAGCGGCGGAAATGAATGTAAAGGCTGCGATTAAAGCAGCTGCTAAAGATGGAGAGATTACTGATGAAGAGGAAGAATCTATCAAGAAGGCAGCAGATGAATCCAAACTAGACGAATCTGAAGTCAAGAAAGCAATTGATGATGCTCTGGAAAAGAAAGATGATTAATCCCATTTGGATTGAATAAACATTTCTTGAGCTAGTTCTCGTGCAGTATTGATTCTAACAAACTCAATTCGTGTTGCTACTAAACATAAAACAAAACCAAATCCAGCAATATATACAGAACTATCCATTAGTCCACTTGCATTACGTACCAAGATTGCATCTGGAATATCGGCTAGATCAAAACCATCCGATGGCGTGAATCGGACATCTAATAAATCCAATTCGCAATCACATAATGTGATAGAAATTCTTTCTGGAAATAATGCAAATTGTAATTTTGACCATTCACCTTCTGAAATAAATGATGGCCTCGTACCCCATGCTGGTACTGAAACTGCACCAGTTGAACTCGTTTCAACCATATCAACATCAAGATGGAAAATGGAGGAAGATGGTTTCTCATCTACTATCATCAGTGCTTCCATCATTAGGAAATCTAGTAACATTGAGCGACCTGCAAGAAGAATAAATCTAACCGTTTGTTGTTCTAACATTCCCTCATCATTAGTTTGAGAACCACCTTTTGCTACTTGAGAAAAGATTGCTTTATCCAAACGGAACGACTGTAATTCTGGAATCAATAATTGATACCTACCATCTGGAAGAGGATAGGCCTTTTCTACATTCAATCTTAGTTTGAAATTTTCTCCATCAAGCATACCCCATGTAGAACCCGTATGTTCAACCAATGTTTGCTGTGGAATCCCAGGATATGATACATCCCACAATTGTTGTAATCTCATATCGACCATATCATCGAATGAAAGTTCATCCTCAAGTTGAACCTCATCAGCTAATGCCCAAACTGGACTAATAATTCCTCCAAATAGCAAGAGAATCACCCCTGGAGTAAATAGTCCGAAACGTACTGCTGCAGATGTTGTTAATCGTAGTGCTCCGAAGCCAAAACCAAGGAAAGAAAGGATGCTAAGTATCAACATTGAACTATCATTTCTTTGCAATTCTACTGCTGTTTCAGAATCATCTATTATTGCAGATCCTGCGGGGTAATATGATTCGCTTTCAAAACTGTCAGGGTCTATTGGCCCCATCCCCTCAAATCCTAACAACCCAGCCCAATAATATGGTTGAAATGCTCCTGCTTTACCTCCAATGCAAAAATTATACTGGCCCACAGGTAAAGCTCTCCAACGATACGAGACTCTAGTCTCTTCTTCATCTTCTTCAATTATTATTTCTGGATATCCTGCAAGCCTTCCATTAGGAGTAATTAAATCAGGTAAACCATGTGATTGTTCAATTTCTATTGGTACTGGCTCCCAGATTAGAATCACCTTGAGTAATTCATGTTCTTCTACATCAAATGTCCAGCAATCTCTATCATTTTCTACTAGTGCCCCATAATGAACGGTCTCAAATTCTGTTTCAATTGGATTTGAATCACTTGATGGCTCATCAATATCTGCTTCCTCAATATTTTGTGACCATGGAATTGTTAGTTCAAGGAATGAATCTCCCCAAAGATGCAATTCCCAAGTACTCGGTCTATCGATAGTGAATGTCAATCTCAAACGTACATTTTGTCCTGCCCACAACAACCTATCATTTTGTAAATCAAGTGTCTCATCACTCATTCTATAAGGTTCATTTGCGGTTTGAGAGGGAACATTTTGTGCAGGGAAATTCCAATCTGTAACGCTATTTCCAATGATTAATGAGATGTCCAATTCTGGACGAGTCCATCCCGTTGCATCTTCTCTTAAACGCAAATCTATAACCATCTCATCCAAAATGTCAGGAAGTAGAGCCAATTCTTTTTGCCGTGGTTCCATTTCAAATTCCAAAGTTACCTCCTTTGATTGTCCAGGAGTTGCCATTACATCTTGTGAAATCATTTCTTCTCCTGTTGCTGCTGTAGATGATAATGTACAATTTTCAATATCATCGCAGGCTAGAAACAACTTGCCTCCATTTGTGCTATCTGTTAATCCGGCTGATGCTACTGGAGTCATCGATGAAAGTAGAAGGCATATGAATAATATTGCCAGCGAAGTTGATTTTGACTCCGCTCTCATGGTGCTTGCTAGTAGGCTTCTGCTTTCAATTAGCCGATTTGATGACAGATGAGTTTATTCTTATGCTTCAATTTTCTTGTCGATTAATATCGTAGAACATTTCCTACATTTGTATTTACGGTTTCCTCGTTTTTGACGAGGAAATGATTTGTCACAAGTATTGCATACCCAGAGCCATTTGGCTTTAGACAATCTAAGAGTTTCAGTAAACTTTGGTCCATCACCTGCAGCACTATTTCCAGGCCATGAACTTTCTAACGACCTAAAGATAGAATCGTGCGCTCTCCATCCAAGTGCATGAATATATTCGTGATGTAGTACAAATGCAGCATAAGCATTCCATTCATTTGTCAATAATGCAGGATGAAGATCTATTACTTCCACATCAAATATCGTCAAATTGTTGAGGTTTGCGCCTTTCTTCCATCTTGTCACTCCATGCCTTTGTGTAGCATTTTTACGTAATACTCCGAGAGGGATTTCTGCCAATTTTTCAACATCTTCATTCTGCCATGCAGGCATATCCTTCATAATATGAATAACTTCATCTCTCAACTGCAACAAAGCAGCAAAAGCAATGCCAGAAGCTTTGGCCAATTCAACACCTCAATTCCAGCGGTGATAGGCTGGATGTCCTTCTTTTACTGACACAAATAATCCACTACCTGTAGCACATACCTTGCCATTTGCTTCTAATAATAATTCAATTTCAGCCCTATCATCAAGTAATTCCTTTACTTGACTAGTAATTACCAATTCACAATCTTTTGGTGTTGGACGACGTAATTTTACAGAATAAGAGGCTGTAACAGTACAAGGTGGTTCTTCAAGACCTTGTGCCTCCATAAGCGCAATGGCTGCAGTCCAATTACCATGACAATCCAATAATGTACCAATTATTCCGCCATTTATCATTCCTGGAAAGGCTTGGTGATGTTCATCTGGAGTGAAATTAAGTGTCAATCCATTCTCAATCCGATAACTATCTATCCTCAAACCCTTATCATTTGCAGGCCCACAGCCAAAACAAATTGATTTCGCCGCATATTGACGTTGTACTCCAACTCCGCTCATGTCCGTTGCTTAGACTCAAAGCCTATGTTTGCTTTGGTTATCCATTGAAAATTAGCGCAGTATTGATGATGAATGAATGGAAGGGGTGTTCATGGGTGGCAAGAAGAAGGTCAAGAAGACCAAAGTTCGAGTCGCATTAGAAATGCCAAAAAGTAGGAGAATGGCTATTGAAGAGGCTATGGCATCTCACCAACCTGAAGACCATCCGGAATGGGATAGAGGTGCAGAATGGGGCGATGTGCGATTCTACAGAAAGCGTATCAAACCTGGTACTTTGAGAACGGTAAAATTACCTCTGTTAGAAGTTGAATTAGGTGATTCTTGGCCAATTCCTGTAACCGTATTGCATGGAGTTCGTCCTGGACCTACTGTAACCGTTCTCGGAGCAATACATGGCGATGAACTGACTGGTCCAAGTGCTTGCACTCATCTATTGAGTAATGCTTTTACTGATATTGCTAAAGAACTTGATCCAAAAAAATTAGCTGGTACAATCCGTATTGTTCCAGTGGTCAATCTCCCAGGGTATCGGGCAAAATCTAGATATTTCCCTGATGGAAGAGACCTAAATCGTCAATTCCCTGGTGATTTAAAAGGACCAACAACAAGAAGAGTTGCAGCACAAATAGTTCGCAACTTGATAGAAGATTCTGATGCCATAATAGACCTACATAGCGCGGCTAAGGGGAGGACTAATATGCCTCAAATAAGGGCTGACCTTGCCCATGTAGGAACTAACTTACTTGCAAAGTCTTTCGGTATTGAAATCATTTTGGATTCAAAGCCCCCTAAAGGTTCACTACGGAAACTTGCAAACTCTTTGGATATCCCATCGATTACCTATGAGGGTGGTGGCGCAAATCTGTTGGACCATGAATCAGTGAAGGTAGCCATATATGGAGTTCTAAATTCTCTAAGAATATTGAAAATGATTCCTGGTAAACCAAACAGACCAAAATTTAGAGTTTTGGCTTCTGGCTCAAGTTGGATTCGTGCAGGTGAAGGTGGATTACTGGATATGTTTGTCACTGCTGGAACATTGATGAAAAACGGTGAAGTTGTTGCTAGTATTTCAGATCCAGCGACACCAGGATTAACCGTTGATATCGTTGCACCAGAAGATGGTTTGGTAATTGGAGCAGCAACTAATCCATTCACCTCTGCTGGTATGCCAGTAGGTCATTTTTTACCTATCTCTAAGCATCTAAAACTACTAAAAGAACAGATTGATGAAAATGGTAGATTCATCACTTGTGGCTCTCAAGGTGAACCTTCTTGGAGAGAAGAAATTGATGTTGATGAAGTTGCATTAGAAGGTGAATGGAGTGAAGGCGGAGTTGATTCTGAATGGACTTCTTCAAAAATTAATGATGATGGTGACACCGATGGAATCGGTGATAATGAAGAAGAGAATTGATTTCCTCATCCTCAGTTACTATTGAATGAATCAACTGCTTGATGAATTTCTTCATCACTCATATTCCTTCTTTGACTCTTAGCGATATCAAACATATGTGCAACTAAATCATCACTTACTTCAATTTCATTTTGTTCAAGCCACCAAATGATGTTTGAACGTCCGGCCATATGGCCGATGCGAATAACTTGTTTTAATCCAAAATCAGCAGCAGGTACACCAGAATAAACTCTGTCAGCAAGCCATTGATCTCCTTTTTTCATCGCTTTAATTACAGCAGAAGCATGAACGCCTGTTCCAGTTTCAAAAGCATCTCTCCCAAATACTGGATAATTATGTGGTAATGGCACTTCAATATACTCATTTGCTTTCCTTACATATTCGTCTAGCAATGTCAAGTCATTGTCAATAACACCCATCAATTTCAAATTAACTAGCGTCTGGTCAAGTGGCGCATTACCGGCTCTTTCTCCAACCCCTAATGCAGTACCATGGATAACATCTGCACCTGCTTCAACAGCTGCAATGTTATTTGCTACTCCCAACCCTCTGTCCTGATGTCCATGCCAATTGACCTCAATTTCATTACGCATAAATCCAGAATCCTTTATCACTTCTTCATCGATGAAGTTTAACAATTTCTTGACACCATTTGGCGTTACATGACCACATGTATCACAAACACATAGTCTACGCACACCTAATTCCATCGCTCTTTGATAAATCATCTTGACATCTTCTGGCTTTGATCTTGTAGTATCTTCCGTCACAAACATTACAGGTACATCGTTTTCAACTGCAAAGGAAACTGCTGTTTCCATCGTTGACAGTAATCTCTCCATAGTCCATCCCTCAGTAAATTGTCTGATTGGACTAGTTCCCAAAAATGCACTGGCTTGAATTTGAATCCCATGCTTTTGCTGTAAATCAACCAGAGGTTGAATATCGTTCATCAATGTTCTAACAGCAGCACCAGGCCTTATTGCAAAATCATTTTCAATAATATGATTTAGCATTGCATCAATATGCTCTAAATGGAACGGCCCTGCTCCTGGTAGACCTAAATCCACCTTTTGTATTCCTAATTTTTCCATATAAGTTAACAATTCTATTTTCTGAGAAATTGTTGGATTACGTGCACTTGGGCTCTGTAATCCATCTCTCAATGTTTCATCATCAAACCAAACACCGTGAGGATGATTATTCGAATTACGGGAGATGTCATATTCGATTGTATTCCAATCATAAATAAGTGCACGCTCATCCATTTTAATTCACCTAATCACCGCAACAAAGTGCCGCCGCGTTCAAGGACAATAACTCACCATGTTTGAACTCGTCGCATCAAAGCGATTGCTAAAGAATCTAGAAAATCACTCTTCTTCGCCGCTTTTAACGGATTCTTCGGCATTATCATCACCAATATCATCCTCAACTAAATCGGCAGGAAGTCTTGCTGTAAAAATCAACGAATCTGTGAAGCCATCTTTCTTAGCATTGCGTAATTCCATAATTCTAGTACCCTTTGACTTCTTTGATTTTGTTTCTTTGGTTTGACTTGCTTGCAATCTTATCATCATACCTTTCTTTGTCAACAAGAATAACTGATCACCCAAATCTGGAATATGTCTAGCACTGATGATTTCATCATTTGCTTCTGAGTCAAGATTCATTGTGTAAGCACCCTTTGCACCTGGCCTTGTCTTACGATAACCATCGGTTTCAAACATTAACTCACCATCTTTATTCATTTTTTGTACTCCTTCAGCATCTAGGGCAGGAATACGTTCTCCTGTTCCAAATCGGCTTCTTTTAGCCATTCCATTTCTTGAGATGGTTAATATTTGAGTTGTGACATTTCCGGTTGCAATCATTCCAACGACATGTCCTCCATCAGCATTCTTTCTAGAACCGGTTTTTATTCCATACTTTCCAGCAGAAACTCTTCCAGTTGCATTGATATCTGAACACTTGAAACGACTTGCTAATCCTGTGCTTGAAATCATTACAATATCAACATCCTCAGTACCACTTCGAACATTGACAAGACTATCTCCTTCTAATTTGAAGCGCAGTGCATACTTACCATTCTTATTGATTCTGACATATTCTTCAAGTCTTGTTTTCTTGATAAGACCAAGTCTAGTTGCGAATAATAAGAAATGTCCTGCCGGTTCCTCTAGCAACTCTCTTGATAATGGCAGAATTGTAACTATGTTTTCATCTTCTCTTAGACTGCTTAGCAAGTTTCTGATATGCGAACCTCTAGAATGCCTACTACCGAGTGGAGTTTCCCATGCTTTAAGCCCATATACTCGACCTTGGTCAGTGAAAATCAACAATCTATCTTTGCTAAAGCAAGTTACAATCAATTGAGGTGTATCTTCATTCTTGGTTGCAACACCTTTCAGACCTTTACCTCCACGATTTTGAACTCTAAACGCTTCAACTGGTGAATGACGGATATAATTGTCATTGGTTAGGGTAATTACTATTGCACGCTCCTCAATTAAATCCTCTCGATCCATCGATAATGGCATTGGATCAATATGGCTCCTACGCTCATCTCCATGTCGCTCAACAACTTCAGATAATTCTGTCAACAATATGTTAAAACGGCGTGTTTGAGAAGAAATAATATCCATTAAATCTGCAATTTTTATTTGTAATTCATCAAATTCATTTTGCACCTTTTCAACATCCAATCTACTCAATTGGTACAATCTTCTTTCTGCAATTGCTTTTGCTTGTGGTTCTGTAAAATCAAATTTAGCGATACCAGACATGGTTTCATCACCTCGTAATACTGATTCAAATTGTTCCCGGCTCGAACTTGCTTTTCCAACCTTGACCACGTCATCAATTCTATCTTGAGCCTTTACCAATCCTTCTAAAATATGGGCTCTAGCTTCTGCTTTTTGACAATTATAAACAGCCCTTCTTTCAATAACACTTTCTCTATGAGTGACATAGGTGTGAATCATCTTTGGCAAAGTCATCAATACTGGGCGACCGTCATGAATAGCCATCATATTCGCTGAATATGATTCTTGTAAACGGCTTGATTTGTATAGTTGATTTAACACTGCGTGTGGGTCAGCGTTATTCTTTATTTCAATAACAACTCTGATACCTTCCTTACTGGATTCATCTCTAATATCACGGATACCGATAACAGTTCCCTTATTGACTAAATCAGCGATATGAACAAGCATATCAGCCTTCTTTACCTGATAAGGAATCTCAGTAATAATCACTCTCTTGCCCTTAGCATCATCTAATACTTCGCACTTTGAACGGACATGGAATCTACCTTTACCTGTAGAATACATATCATAGATTCCATCTATTCCATGAATACCTGCACCTGTTGGGAAATCCGGACCTTGAACATGCTCCATATATTCGTTGATAGTAATGTCTGGCATTGTAGATAAGTCTCCATCATCTTCCATGATTCTATTGACATGTAGGTCAACTGCAGCAGCTACTTCAGTCAAATTATGAGGCGGTATTTTGGTAGCCATACCCACTGCAATACCATCACTTCCATTCAATAGAAGATTTGGCAGCCTTGAAGGCAAGACAGTTGGTTCTTGTTCAGAATCATCAAAATTTGATTGGAAATCGACAGTGTTCTTGTCAATATCTTCTAACATATGCTTAGCAATTCGGTCAAGGCGACTCTCTGTATAACGCATTGCAGCAGGAGGATCTCCGTCTATCGAACCAAAATTACCTTGTCCATCAACTAATGGATATCTTAGAGAGAAATCTTGTGCCATCCTCACCATTGTATCATAGATAGATTGGTCACCATGTGGATGATATTTACCCATTACTTCTCCAACTGAACGTGCTGACTTGCTAAATTTCTTTTCGGATGTATGTCCACCTTCAAACATACCATACAGAACTCTTCTGTGAACTGGTTTCAATCCATCTCTCGCATCTGGTAATGCTCTGCCAATGATAACGGACATCGCATAATTGATATACGAAGTTTTCATCTCTTCATTAAGTGATTGATTTAGGATATTACCAATTTGAATTGGTTCTTCTTCAGTTGTTTCTTGTTCGTCTTCAGGTACTTCAGATGTCAAGGTTAGTCACCTCCTTAGCGTGCTTTTCGATAAAGGCCCTTCTGTCAGGAACATCTTCACCCATCAATATTTCAAACATACGATCTGATGCTTCCGCATCTTTAACTGTAACTTTCAACATTGTCCTAGTCTCTGGATTCATTGTAGTATCCCACAATTGGTCAGGATTCATTTCACCAAGACCCTTGTAACGTTGTACTCCAATCTTGGTCGCTGGGTTATCTCCTTTCATTTCGGCGATAATTTCATCTCTTTCATCATCCGAAAATGCGTATTTATTGACTCGTCCTTTGGATAGTTGATACAATGGAGGTTGTGCAATGTAGACGTGCCCACCAGTGATTGCAGGGCGCATGAATCTCCATAGGAAGGTCATCATAAGCGTTCTAATGTGGGCACCATCAACATCTGCGTCAGTCATAATGATAATTCTTGAATAACGCATCTTTTCCGTATCAAAAGCACCTTCATCCTCAGGATTGTTTCCAACACCTGCGCCAAAAGCCCTAATCATAGTCTGAATCTCATTGTTTTGGAATACTTTGACCAAATTTCTCTTTTGCCGTTCAACGTTGAGGATTTTTCCACGCAACGGCAATATCGCTTGGATTCTTCTATCACGGCCAGTCTTTGCTGAACCACCCGCAGAATCTCCTTCAACAAGATAGATTTCACATTCAGCTGGATCCCTTGATTGACAGTCTGCCAATTTCCCAGGAAGGCCACCGCCTTCCAATACGCCTTTACGGCGTGTCAAATCTCTTGCTTTTCTAGCAGCCTCTCTTGCTTTACTAGCCAGTAAACCTTTCTCAACTATTTGCTTGGCAGTGGATGGGTTTTCTTCGAAAAACTCACCCAACTTCTCATACACAATAGAGTCAACGATTCCAGCCACTTCACTACTAACCAATTTGTCTTTAGTTTGTGATGAAAAGGATGGGTCTGGATGTTTTACGCTAACAATTGCAGTTAGACCTTCTCTAACATCCTCACCAGAAAGTGTATTTCCTTTCAGCAACTTTCTGTCTTTTGCGTATTTGTTTACACTACGAGTCAATGCACCTCTTAGGCCACTCAAATGAGTACCTCCATCTCTGTTGCGGATGATGTTTGTGTAACACTGAATCGATTCACTGAATGCATCGGACCATTGAAGTGCAAGTTCAACTGAAACTTCTCCGAGTTCAATTTCTCTAAAGCCTTCAACATGTATTACTTCACTGTGCATTGCTACACGACGAATGTTTAGTTGGTGAACGAATTCTTTGATACCACCTTCATAATGGTGCTCACTAACATGCTCGTCTTCTCCACGCTCATCGGTGATAGTAATTTTTAGACCTGCATTAAGGAATGATGTTTCCTTAAGACGAGTGTCAACTGTATCAAAATCAAAATCCGTAATGTTATGAAAAATATCCAAATCAGGCTTAAATGCAATCAAAGTGCCGGCGTCATCGCAAGTGCCGATAACTTCTAAATCGGATACTGGCACACCTTTTTCATATCTTTGGAAGTATATTTTGTCATCGCGATGAATAGTCATCTCCATCCATTCAGAAACCGCGTTTACAGCTGAAACACCTACACCATGTAATCCGCCGGATACTTTGTATGCATCATTATCGAACTTACCACCAGCGTGCAATTTAGTCATGATAACCTCTGCTGCAGAAATGCCAAACTCTTCATGAATACCTACAGGTATTCCTCGTCCGTAATCTCTGACTGAGAGTGAGCCATCGGCTTTGATATTGACATCTACATTGTCATTTTGACCCGCTAGGTGCTCGTCCACCGCATTATCGACTACTTCCCAGATACAATGGTGTATAGCCGTGCCATCGTTGGGATCTCCGATATACATTCCCGGTCTTTTTCTGACCGCTTCTAGCCCTTCAAGGACCTGTATGCTCGACGCGCCATATTCTTCTGCCATTTATTCCACCTTTAAGTCATAGTAATTGATTATTAATGTGCTTTCATTTATTGATTAGCGGAGATATTAATTAACGATAATAATTAGCATCATTAATTAGAATTATTCTATTGATAAATCCTCATTATTCACGCCGCCTTAGCACTTCAACTCCCTATACCATAATAGCCTACGCCCAAGGCTTGTAAAGGTAGTGATTGATAGACAAGAAATATGCCTAAAAGTGTGCTATATTGGCACAATCAGCCCTCTGCCGCACACAGACTTCAATCAGGTATTTGCACCTCAATAAAGCGCATTTATTGCAAGTGCGACAATGTTGATAATAACATTCCCAATTAATAATCAATTATTGGCATGATTTATGAAATTATTTGTAATTATTATTAGCAATTAAGTGTGATTATTTCGCCCCTATTTATTCAATTCAAAATGCTGGATTTTTCCGCACTTTTTACCAATAATTGGTAAAGAAAATAATTACTTTGAAGCGTGAGCGTTAAGAATGGAGTGCAGGTCGCCCAATTCATGGCTGACCCAAAGGTGTGCGTATCTCTCGAAGCAACCACTGTGAAAGAAGTAATGGATGAGGCGGCAAGAGCAAACCTTGCTGGCGCTGATATTATTGAGATTCGTTTTGATCGATTATACCTGATAAAGCCTCAAGCTACTATCACTGAAGGTGAAGAAGGTGAGAGAATTTCCTACACTCCCCCTGCTGTTGAATGGGCTACTCGCGAATTTGAATCTATCAATGTTGAGACATCTATTGAATCTTTCAAGGAAGGAATTCCATTACCTGTTATTTTCACAGTAAGGCCAGTTCGAGATGGAGGATTTTTCATCGGTACTGAAGAACAACGTCTTGAGATTCTCAGTACTGCTATCGCTTCTGGAGTTTCATGGGTAGACTTGGAGACCAGTATTGAAGAAAAGGCAAGAGAAGGCCTCTTAGAGGCTGCAAAAGCAGCCGATTGTCAAGTAATTGCATCTACTCACGACCAATCTATGCCATCAGCTGCAGAAATCGCTGACTTAGTTCGCTCACAGAAAGACCTTGGAGATATTATCAAATTCTGTGGCAAGGTATCAAACCATCAAGATGCATTACAAATTGTTAAAGCATCACAAGATCTTGTTGATGAAGAGGTCCTATTCAGTTTGATGGGATTGGGCAATGGCGGAGACTGGGCACGTATTCACGCACCTGTACTAAATCAGACACTTGTCTTCGCAACAATGTTAAACGAATTTAGATTAAATGAGAAAGGTTTGGTCAATGTCAATGATCTTAGAGATGCCTGGACACTTCTTGATTACTGAATTTAGTACTTAGAAACATCAACTACTGCGCCTATTGACTCGGCGGCGGTAAATCTGGCATAGGCGGGACTACCTTGGAGTTAGAGTCGTAGACTGCAGCAGGGGGAACCTCCAGTGAAGGAACTAATTCTTCTTGCTTTTCCCCCAAACCAGCACCCATATATTTGCGATTAACAATAATTGGCGCTACCATCATTGAACCTACTATCCCCAAAAAGGCAAGAGAAACCGTCCAAGGTGGTAGAACAAAAGAACGAAGTGTTGTAACAATTGAAATATCTGCATTAACTATTTTATTAGGAACTTCAGCATCTGAATCATGAGAATTATCCCATGTGTCAACGACTATATAGAAATCTTCCCAGTTGTCATTTCCAAAAAGACTTCGATAGATTTCCGGACCATCTAGGCTAACTGATAATGCAACTTCATCGATTTTTTCATATTCATGTGCGTCTCGAAATGAGCGCCAGCCCCAAATGTCAAAACTCCTCCATTCAGGATCAATGTTTTTGAGTTCGCCTTCAAAATCTCCCCACCAATCCCAATCGTTATGATGCATTGAATATGCTTCAGTATAGGACTCGTATTGACTAGTAGTCATCAAGTATACATCTCCAATCGCTGGAACTATTGTTTCTCCAACTACATGAGTTAATGTGACACATATCGTAGTTCTGTGGTTACTTGAAAGGTTCATTCGCAATGCCCCTATACTATCATTTCCAACTTTCATAAATGTACTATAATCTTCTGTTAGAGGCAATAATGGATATCTATCATTCCATTGATACATGTAAGGTTGTTCTGGACTTAATGGATAATCATCTTGATTATTCTCGACCCATACCTCTTCATTATCATCATAATCCCAATATCCATAATTATTCCAACTGAATGGAACTTCTGCAACTCTTTGAATTGATTCATTCCAAACTACTGGCTGCCAATCACCTGAGCAGGCATTAGCCGCTTGAGCATTAGAAATAATGCCCCCTCCAGTAAATCCACTAGAAGTTAGCGGAATTAGGATTAATGTCGCCACAAAAATCGTTACAATCCGCACTATTACCTACCTCCCACATACATTCCAATGCATAGGAGGTTGATGGAGATAACGCTCAACCTCTTCTTCTAAGTGGCCGTACATAACCTGAATCATCTGAACGACGTTCTTCCTTTGATAATATGGATGGTGCAGGAGGTGGAGCGTGGTGATCCATGCCCAGTAACCCTCCTTGGGACTCTACATGCTCAACATCGTAGGTTTCTGCAGCTTTCTTCGCTTCCTCTTCCACTTCAGTAGGTTCTCTCATTACAAACCAGCCTAATACTAATGCAGCTGTGATAAGTATGATGAATGTTAACAGGTCTGAGCCTGCATCTGCTAGCCAATTCTTCCAGTCTTGGACACTGAAATCAGATAATGATGGTGGGGCTTCTGCTTCAGGGATTACTTGGACATCTGTATCCATTACATCACACATATCAAGTCCATTACAAACCTGTAGTCTAATTTGTACCAATCCTGCTTCTTGCCAACTTGCAGAGACTCTTGAACTAGAACCTGCAAGAGGAGACACCCAATCATCAGCAAAATTACCATTTTCATTAGCATCCACTGCTAAGTCCAAGTCCCATTGAACCAATAATCCTGATTCAATCCTCTCGTCACGGTCACTAATTGACCCATCTGCTACATTCAAATCTCTGTAAATAATCAGTTCTTCGTTTTCTATTCCAGTAATATTAGCATTCAATGAATTTACATCTCCAGCAAACACATCTTCAGGAATAAATATCTCCTCAATGACTGGTGGTTTCTCGATTATTACTGTGTATGATTGCCTTGTAACATCTCCAGTTCCAAAGGAATCTCTAACAGTTAATGTAACGATATATTTCCCCGGAATCGAATAAGAATGCCATGGTGAAGGTGCGTGATCCAATGGAGTTGCATCACCAAAATCCCAAGTATAACTGACGATTCCATTCCAATCTGGTGATGTCGTTTCAAGTGGAATATACATTCCTTCATAGCGCCGGTCGCCATCTCTTGTTCCTTCAGAATCAAAGAATAGTAATGTTCCTGGTGCTGCTATTGAATTTCCATCCTCATCAAAAGTCCTAGACCAAGATTCTATCACCGTTCCTTCTGGTAGGGATGTTTCATCTGTTACAATATTTCCTTCCAACCATGCATCCAATATTTTTACGCTGATGATTGGAACTGGGTTCGAAATCCTAATAGTCATAGTCTTAGCGATGCTTGTCTCTTCACTCTCATCAGTGACAATCAATACTACATTGTGAACCCCAGGTTCAGTAAAAGTGTGAGTAACTTGTGGCCTATCTCCAAATGTTCCATCAGAGAAACTCCAATTGAAAGTGAGGTCGCTTGAATCTCCGACTGTACCATCTGGATCAAAACTATTCCTTCCATCAAAGGTGTATGGAGTATCAACTTGTCCATCTGTTGCACGGAAATCAATTAATTCAGAACCAGTTGATGCAGTAGTTCGCACAAGGAAATCTGATACTGGAATCTGGTTGAGAACTGTAACATAAAATTGTGCAGTAGAAGAACTTCCATCATCATCGGTTGCGATTAGTTGAACGGTCATCACTCCAGCATCATTCCACCCGACAATAGGATTCGATTGGGCGCTGCTAGTGGTAGTAAAATCATCAGTTCTATCAAGAGATCCACCGTTGAGATTGACACCCTCTGGGAAATTCCATGCATATGTTACTATTTGCCCATCATAATCTTTGAAGACATCGGGCATTACCAAAGGAGTGTAAGTATACGTAGTCATATTTTCAGACCAAATTTGAACTGGAACCCTATTGCTAACATGAACCAAAATTGATTTCACACCTACATTTATTCCATCTGAAACACTCAATATAAGATTATAGGTCTGATTTGTTGAATTCAACGCACCCCATTCGTGATGAGCTGAATACATTCCGATTCCCCCTTGTGATGAACCATCGCCCCAATCCCAATCGAATTGAAGATTGGCTGTTGGTACGTTATCTGCTGTTCTTCCTGCCGAGAATAGAATCTTTTGATTTGTTAGTATTGATATTTCTGTATCAATCACAACATTGTTAACCGTGATAATAGGTACGGGTTGAGTAGTATCATTGACCACTATTTCATGAATATCCGTTTCTGACCAAGTTCCACCCACATCTTGTATTCTCAAAGTTGCATTGTAAGTTCCAACAGATGTGTAGTGACGGACAGGTGACTTCAAACTTGAACTAACATTATCTCCAAAATTCCATGTATATGCTATTGCAGAGTCATAATATGGCAATGAATTATTGTCAAGAGAAAGCCCCCATGCATCAAATCCATCTCCATTAAATTGAACATTTTCCCAAGTTTGTGTTTGATTAGGAGCAACACTACCGTTTGCGGTTGGACGCATATTTGCTAGCGATTGAGGAGAGGTTGTTGTTGAATCAACAACCGTTCCCAGCATATCTCTCATCTCTAAATCAAATGTGTATTGGTCAGTAATCGCTGCTGTAAAGTAAACATCGCCTCCAACATTAACGCCTCCTCCTGCAGATATTCTATTTGTTAGAGAATCTATTTCATTACCAAATCCATCCTTTACTTTGACGGTTACATCTAAGTCTTCAAAAAATGCATTTGACAAAACATTGTAATTGATGTGAGCAGTATCTGGTGACCCATCTCCATCTCTATCAGATAGAATCGTAGTATTCAATGCAATAGTCGCTGGAGAAGTAATCCTTGCTGCTTCAACATCGATAGTTCCTTGTGGATATGAAGAACCACATGAGGTGTAATCACAGTCTGCAACTGTACTTGCATACCAAGTAATTGCCCATACTTCATCAGTTAAATTACCAAATCCAGGAATTAGTCCGGTAGCAACATTATTTTGGAAATCTAAATCAATAACACTCCACAGACCATCTGTAGTAGATTTTGAAACTAATACTCCTTCAAAATGACTGACATCTGTTGTGAATCTCATTGTTAATGGGGCTGGAGAAGAAGTACCTGGAGTAAATTTGAAAGAACGTATTCCCCATCCTTCAACACTATGACCTGTTGACGACCATGGACCAATCCATTCAGAATTAGTATCTGCTGGTTGAGCCCTACAAAATGAACCCGAAGCACATGCTTGTGTCAATTGAAGATTTGGATATCCCCATATTCCTTGATCGCTATCCAATGTAGCAGCAATTGAGAAATTAGCAAACACTTCAGACATTGTCCTACCAACTTTACCCGATTGACCGGATTGTGGTGAGAGTGCTAGATTAACAACTCCTTGACCTCCTGTTGCACTATCCTGTACTAATTGCCTTACCGCAGGCCCTCCACCTAAGTGTTCAGCCAAATACATGGTGAACATATATCCTGCACCATAATCTGCAATTCTCTGATTCCACCATCTAACACTTAGATTTGGATTTGATGTCCAAGCATTCACATGCCCTGTGAGGGTTGAATCAGCACCAAAGCAAAGATAGATTGCAACATCTGCATTTCCTTCATCTATCCACAGATTCTCATATGGATCTTGCGCATTATGCAATAGATGCTCTAATTCATGAGCAAGAATTGATTTACCCCAAGTCAATGTGATATCCGCATAATCAACAAAAACAGCTTCTCGTGAAGATGCGAATGATGGTGCAAAATATCCACCAATATTATACGCACCGTCAATATCGTAAATTACGATTTGAACTTGACAATTATTATCATTATCAGGAGGGGCTAAACCTCTTCCATCTTGGTAATCCTTTCCATAATAAGTAGTCATTGTTGGATAGATTGTTTGATCCCATGTCTGTGCAAGATTGTTTAGAACTGTAGATGAAAGAGTTCTTCCCGATTGAACGAGGAATGCCACCGATACTGTTGTTTTTGCAACATAGGTACTTATCGAACCGCCCGAGGTTGGAACAGTTAGAGTATCGCCCACCACATGCGGAGAACATGCTCTTGCTGAAGAGCGCCCATTAGTAGATGGTTGCATTACCATTTCATCAACACCCGGCATTCCTGCTTCAATCCACTTCAATTTCATGAAGGATGATGCCGAGACGACAATCTCCTCTTCGTCGATAAACAAATACTCTCTTCCATCATCTGGATTGAACTCAGAAATATCACCAATTATTACTCCTCCAGCATTATATGGTACGGTCTCGGATGTACTAGATTCGTCCGACTGCGCCGCTGTTAACAACAGTATTGGCGACATACTAGCCAAGAGCAATATCGCAACGAATATGAAGGCTGGACTGGAGCGTAGTTCCGACATTTGATAGACCTCAGGGAAACGCATCACTGGTTTCCAAAATCACGACTTGAAATGAGGTATTTAATACTCGGTCTATGAGGCATCAATAATGCTCTTGCCATCTCGCACGCAAAGCGGTAGTAAAAAACACCTCATTGGAGTTGTTTTCGCCTGTTTTTTGCTAGTAAATGTTGTTTCAGTAAGCGGCAATACGGATGACCCTGATTGGGCCGATTCTGTTGACTTTTGCCAAAAAACAACCGAATTGCAATTCAATGGCACATTAGCAAACCATAGCGTTGTATGGCAAACTGAACTTGGACCAAGATTGCCAGGTTCAAACGCATCATCATTACTGAGAACATCATTATCTGAAAATCTTACATCATTCGGTTGGAATGTTGAATTCAGTAGCCATATTTCACATGAGATTGAATTAACCAATGTGATTGCAACTTGGAAACCTCAAAACCTGAGTCAAAATGAAACTGATAAATTAGGAAGAATTGTGCTATCTGCACATTATGACAGCAGAAATATTGCCGATCGGGATTCAAATGAATCTCTTCGCAACACCCCGATTTTGGGGGCAAATGATGGTGCTAGTGGAGTTGCTGCTCTCATCGAATTGGGACGAATTATCCCCAATATGAATTTGAGTAATGAAGTAATGCTATTGTTTTCTGATGCAGAAGATCAAGGCGATAACTACACACTTGGTGCTAAAGCTTGGGCTGATAACTTAACTGGAGATGAAATAAACCGTACTGAATCATTCATTTTGTTAGATATGATTGGAGATTCGGATTTGCATTTGACAAATATTATTCCATCAACACCAATATTAACCCAAAATATGATGCTTTTGGGTCAAAAACTCGGATTATCTAATCAAACTGATGGATGTAATGGCCAAAGGTCTGATGTCATGTGGTCTAATCAATCACTGAATGTAATAGATGACCATGTTCACGCATATTATCTTGGAATCCCTTCTTTGGATATTATTGATTTAGCATATGGTGAAAATGCATCTCCTTTCGAAGGTTATTGGCACACAACTCAAGACACTGCGGATAAAGTCAGTGCTGAATCACTTCAAAGCGTTGGGAGAATTGTTGAATTGGGATTGTTAACGGGTGCATGGACTACAATTGATACTCCGCTAGAAGTACTAGAAAAATCTACAAATCCAAATGATTCAGAAGAACTTCTGGTTATTGATGAAGATTTAGATGCGGGGGCTGATTCTTCAACTCTTTTAGCAATTATATCTTCGAGTGTTATTGCTCTTAGTATAGTTTCTTTGATTTTCCTAAATCGCTTTGTTGATTGAAAATTAGTGATAACTTGCGCGGACTTCCCATGAAAGGGGTAATATCCGCGCACGAACACCCTATGGATTGAGCGGAGGAGGTGATAGCGTGTCTGATAAGAGCATCGAAGAAAGAAAGGCTGCACTGAAGGCACGTGTTCAGTCTCAACTCCAAGCCTCACAGGAAGCGACTGAACAAAGGGCGATTGCTTCTAGTGAAGAATTGGTTGTCAGTGTAGAAGAAATTGATGCTGCGGTAGAATTTGCGGCTGAAAAAACTAAACAACGCTGGTTGCGATTAGAGGAAGTTGAAAAAGGACGCTGGAGAACTATTGCTGCATCTTTAATCCTATTGGGTTCATTATTGGGAATGATGAGTGGTGCTTTGATTTTGCAAGGAAATCCTAGTGAGATTATCTCTTCCTCATTTTTTGATTCTTCTGATTCTGTAGATCTTATTGGCTCTGCCATTCAAGCAGAAGAAGGCACAGTAGTGGAAAATGTAACTGTTGAATTGATTGAGATTGAGTCAAATACAGTCTTACGCACTACGAAAACTGATGGAAATGGTCTTTTTGTATTTGACAATGTTATTTCTGAATTACATATGTTAAAACTATCCAAAGAGGGCTATAATACGATGGAATTGAAGATAATTCCTGAACAAGCAGGTATTGGTCCAGTTACAATGTCATTTGGTAATGAAACAATATCAATAAACCACTATTCTGTGTCTCAAGGGTGGGGCCTGGATAATGCAGTAGGCCTTTCTACAACTATTGGTATTCTAACTGTAATCACTGGCTTAATTGGAATTCAAGCTGCTGTTGAGGTTAGAAGAGGAAAATATTATCGAAGAACACAATATTTGGCAGGAATTTCTCTCTTCAGCAGAGGGTTGATTATTTTTGGACCAGCATTAATCCTTGCAGGAATGATTACAATGGTTTTCATTAAAGAACAATTTGATGATTATCAGGAGGATTGAGAATGTATCTCATCACTGTCGAGGGTGGCGATGGCTCTGGAAAGGGTGAAGCGGCAAGAATCCTTCAAGAATTAGTTACCGATTTCCCCTTTCCAGGATATCATTCAACTCATGAGCCAAGAAGGCATAGTGAATTGGGTAAACTTGCACTATCATCTGTAAAATTAGGTGATAAAACACCTCTTGAAGAAGCAGGGTTATTCGCAGCGGATAGATTGGACCATTCTCATACTTGGATTAGACCATTACTAGCGAAAGGCCATGTTGTAATTTCGGACAGAAATATTCATTCCTCCCTGATATACCAGGGAGTGGTTGGAGAATTGGGATTAGAACAAGTGGCAAAAATGAATGCTGCATCTATGATTCCTGACCTCGTTTTTTGGATAGACTGTGACCCTGATAAGGCAATTCAGAGAATCAAGAGTGGAACCTTGAGGATGTCGAGTGGAAAAAAGGAATATTTTGAAACTCCTGAAATTCAAAAGACGATTAGAAAGGGATTCAATGATCTCTTGTCTGGAAAAATTACTGTACCTGCACCCTTTGACAAGTGTTGCATAATTGGACCAATTCTCAATGAAGGTGGATTAGATGAACTACGCAGAAAATTGCGAACAGAATTACGTGCTTTTTTCAATAGAAGACCAGCTCCATTAAATGTTGATGCTGATGAAGTTGATAGATATCTATTGAGCACTTTAGTTACTGATGTAAAGAAACAAACAAGACTACCAGGTGCCCCTCATGAAAAGGCATCGATGAATATTGGCTGGCTTTCTGGAGACTCTCCATCAAATTGGATGCATTTTGCAGAAAAAAATTGGCCAAAGGAATCTGCAAAGTCATTTGATGTACCTGCAAGCCCCAATGCACAATCATGTTGGGCAGTGCTGGGAACTCTCTCACTAATTGTAGGTTCTAGTGAAATTCCGAGATTACACAAGTCACTTGGCCCTCATAGAATGGTTACTCAAAGGCATACTCAAAGATTGGTTAGATGGTTAGAGAAAGAATGGTGGATTCACAAGCAACAATCACATGTTCCTTTTGCTGAAGCACAAATGTTCAAATTGAGAGATGATAAAATTGGATATTGTCGCTTGACATTAGCAATGTGGCCATTGCGTTCATCGCTTGCATCATGGAGGAGATCAAATCCACAAGGTGAATGGAAAAATGCATTAGCAGAAATATTACTATTTGGGCAAGAAAAGTCACCACCTCCGGCAATAAGAAAAGCCGTTGCAAACGTGATTTCAAGATTAGAAATGCTTACCAGTGGACATGAAGATTGCCCAGTACCACAGAATATTGAAGAATTGATTATTTGGTGGAGTATGGACCCACCTCAGTGATTCATTCTTCTTCGGATTCTTTTTGCAACTCAAATTTGGCTCCACCTGGCAACTCTACTTGACTTGCGGTGTCAAACTTAACCGGCCTTGCAGAATATAGTGAAGATATTAATATCCCAAGGCCCATTCCAAATGGCCCTCCTGTCAATGGCCTAGTAATGTTATTTGATTCATAATCAGTTAGTAATTGTGTGAATCCATCAATGATTAATGGTACGCAGAATAACATTCCAAAACCGATCCAAGCAATTGTTCTATGATTGTCTCTATAGATTTTCTCCAACCAATTATCTGGTATTATTGATAGGCAAGTATCTTTGATTGTCCAACGATTATATCCTCTTCTAGAAAATACAAAACCACCTAGTGCTAATCCGAAGAAAATCCCAATATCTCTAGTACATACAGGCATTTGATTACCATTGATTTCCCAAGAACGTTCATGCTTATTATGACAATTCAAATCTCCAAATGCATAGATAAATCCAGTATATGGATCTAATTCAGTCCATACAAATTCATTGTGAGTATGTATTGTACCATCTGTATGCGAATGCAATAGCAATGATTGTTCACTATTTCCAGATGAGCCAAATCCGTCTGATGTTGCAAAATCAAGTGCGTTAGCCCGACCCGAAATATCAGTAACACTACCTTCTGCAAGAATTAGGGGCGCAATAAAAAAAGATACGAAAAAGAAACCACAGATATAGAATATCCAAAGGCCAACTTTCCTTTCAGGCTCACGATTAGTCAGCCCATTCTTTCCCATGTAAGTCCTAATAGAAGGTGGGTAATATTCTTTTATTCTGCAAAGCATTGATGGCATTTGTCAATTCCCTCAATTATATGGGAGAACTTGAAGGTGAGCCTGTAGGCTTAGCCACAGGCATGGAGGCTGGTGGATTTCTAGGCCTTTACCTCGGATTCTCATTAGCTGTGGTTTCTGTATTAACCGATCCAAGTGAATTACAGCGTTTAGTATCCCTACTATGCTTGCCACCAATACTAATGTCGATAATTCTCGGCCCATTCCTTGCCAAAAGGAGAAGGCCTGTTTCACTAGCCGAGGAACCATTAAAAATAGCTAGAGAGGCTTTACAAGTCCATAATGAAGGACAGGGAAAATGGCGGTCATTAAGCCACATTGTGAGTGATGGTAGAACGATTAGAATTGATATGCATAATTTGACTGAAATAGAAAATGTTGTCAAAGATGCTCTGATTTTAGCAGAAAAGTATCCTGTGAGATTCATTGTAGGTCAAGGGAAAAGTAGTAGCAGCCAACAAAATCTGAGAAATAGAGTTCTAACATATGTTGAAAATAATGTCAGCATTACAAGGAGAAATAGAAGTGCAAAATCTATTGAAGTAATTCCACAACCTTCTGCAGAGTATCTAAACTATCAAAGAACAACAAATAAATGGTTAATTATCTTGCTACCAATCATTTCCTTCTTGGCATGGTTAGAAATGCGCTGAATTTGAAAAAAGCATCACATGAACGGACTTATCAGTAATCAACTACTGGGCTATTTATGCGGGAGGTAACATTCTTTTGGAAAAAAGAACGCCTCCTCAACATAGATGTTGGACCAATGTATGATATCGTTAAGGAAATTGTCTTTTTATCATATGTAAAAAGAATTCCAAAAGACATACGTTGTGTGTTCAAAGTGCATTTCTTGAAGGGGAAAACACCTGAAATGCTCAATAAATTATATTACTTGGAAGTTCTAGAAATCCTGCATCAACCAACTATTGATTCTGAACCATATCTTTTGTTGATGAGATTAGATCATCCATTGCCGAATATGAATGCCCGTACTGGGGGTTCGACTACAGTGGCTGGTAGCAAGCTTGATGGGCAAGGGATGACCTATACAATTCAAGGACAAGCGATGAAACTTAGATTGCTATCAGGATTGGCAAGATTGATGTTAAAACCGGATAGAACAAGTGCACGAACGCTTAATTTAAGCATAAATAGTGATCAAGGTCCACTGAAACCAAAACAGATGCAATTGGCCAAATATGCCTATGATCAGGGATACTATGACACCCCTAAACGAGTGAGAATAACTGACTTGTCCGAAGGAGTTGGACTTGCGAGAGCAACTGTTTCAGAACATTTGAATCGTATTGAAGCGATAATAATGGATGACATGTTCTCTTCTTTTGACCGTCAATATTTGAAACCTGAAGAAATGAAGAAAATAGTTGAATCAATAGAAATTGAAGCAAGTGATAATCGTCATGAAGATGATGAAAGTTTCCAACTATTAATAAATAGAATTAGGCAAAACATTGAGGCTGAAGAAACTTCGATGAATTTGAAAAACGAAGGATTTGAAGAGATATCTAATACCGAAATTGAAGATTCGATGAAAATTTACAATGAAAAAAATAGTAATAATTCATAATAATGGCAATGAAAGAGGGATAAGCATGAGTGGTCAATCTGAAATGAAAGCTCTTTTGAAACGCCTACAAAAAAATGGGATTCCTATTACGAATGACATTAGTGAAGCAATGTTAGCAATAGAAGTTGATTATTTTACAGATTTTGAGTCGTTAGATTTTTTTGCTGACCGCCCCATTACATTTCTAAAGAATGAAAATGGAGCAGTAAAAACTATTTCAGCACCTCACATGATTGCAACTCTGTTATTTCATTTAGAATTACAAAAGGGCAATGATGTAGTATTGATTGGTTGCAAAAGTGGATATATTGCGGCATTGATTGCAATCATTGTTGGAGAAGAAGGAAGTGTCAAAGTGTTAGATCCTTCACTGATTGTCACGCAACATGCAGCATCTCGTTTAACCCATTGGCCAACTATTGAAGTAAGACATGTTGAATCTTTACAGATATCTCCTATTGCATTCCCTGGGGAATTGAATCGTGTATTGGTTACAGGCCAAATAAAAGAATTACCAGAATGGATTAATTCTAGAATTTCTGAATCCGGATTCATAATAGCACCACTAGGTGGGATTACTGGACAAAAATTGATGAAATTAGAATGTCAAGATGGTGAATTACTCCCAACCGATCTCGGCCATGTCAGTTTTGGTCCTGTTGATATTACTGATGCTGGAATGGGGCCAATATGTCCTAACGAATTAGCTGATATCCTTGAATTGGCAATAGAAACTTTCCAAGAAATAGAAGTAATCACCAAAGAAGAAGTAATTTCAATAGAGGATTTGATAATTGATTTACGAGAATTACCTGATGATTTACCTCCTCCAGGAGAAGCGGGTGTCGCAATTGAAGAGCATCCTATGATTCGTTTATTATATCAAGCATCACCTTCATTTATCCGACTATGGCCATTATTGCAACTAATGGTTCAACCAAATTTAGCGAGTCCGGGTGGATTTGATGTTAACATCGATGATGACTTTGAGTTTGACGATTTTGGAATCTGATTTGTTAGCCACAGCCGCTATAATGAGTTGTTAGGTGGAGTGTTCATGGCAGGCGGCCTTAATACTGAGATGGCTCGTTTATCCCATAGAGATATTCGTCAAAGAAGAAGAGCAATACGAGTATTATTTGACCTAGATATTGCGCGTGCATTAGAAGCATTTGTACCATTACTAGATGACAATGACCCATGGTTCAAATCAAAATCATTGGAAGCACATCGGAAGTGGACCGCACAAAATGGAGTCGATAGTCTAAAACCATTAGTAGAGCATAGTTGGATAGAAGCAAATCGATGTGCTGCAAACTTATTGAGCCAGTTTGGAAAGGATTCAGAAGAGTATGCTAACATTTTGCTTAATTGCGATGATCAAACTTGTCAAAGAAAAGCCGCAGCTTCATTGTTGCAATATTCAGACAAACTAAAGTTAGCACAAAAGTTGTCAGAGCATACCGATTACCAAATTCGTAAACTTGCATTTTGTAGTCCATCTGCAGGCAAAGAATTACGTTCAATAGGTCTAAAGGACAATAATAGAACAGTGGTAGAAGCGGTGTTGAAAGTAATAATTTCAAATGACGAAATTATCTCTGAACAGGATGTTATTATTTTGATTGACAGCGATATTGATAGTTCATTGCTAAGTAAACCTGCAATACTCATGGGTGGAAATGCCTTTCTAAAGTTGGTTGAATCGTCTCCTTCAAGTAAAACACAGCAAATTAGCCAAGTTCTATCTGAAATGTGCAATGATGTTGATGATGAACAAATCCAAACTTTGCTCAATGCAGGACAACTTTCAGTTATCGCTCGCTGGTTAAGAGGGAGAAAGGATGCAAAAAGTGATGCACTGCTATGGAAATTGATGGATGATGATAGACTTCCAACAATAGAAAAATCAAGACTTCTTGAGCGCTTAATCGGAAGAGCGGGAGAACCTGAAATCAATGCAAAAGCAGTGGAGTTTGCTAGCCGGTGCCAAGATAATTTGCTGAAGATAACAGCAGAGAACCTTTCAACCGCCGCTGATGAACTCAACTCATGAGCCCAGAGGAATCAGGCATCACCTTCTCAATTGATGCCACTGAAGGTAGTTCAAGGCGAGTTGTTGTCGGTATTGATATCGATGGGCCTTTCACACAACCAATCCTCAAACTTCATTTCCCAAGATGGGTTCCTGGGTCGTATTTTTTAAGAGAACCAATTCAACATATGACTGAATTTGTAGCGAAAGATGAGACGGGAATTGTACTTAATTCATTTCGTTATGAAGTTGATGCTATGAAAATAAAAATACCTAAGCAAGCAAAATCAATTTCCATAACCTACAAATTATTAGCAACTGAATTATCATGTAGATCTAACCATTTGGATTCAACGCATTTTCACATGATGCCTCCTTTTACATGGTTTCTACCAACATCCGGAATAGACAAAAAAAGAATGAATAATAAACACTCAATTTCATTGCACACCCCTACTGCTTGGTCTGCAGCAACTCAATACAAACTTGAGAGTAGTAAATCGTGTAAGGGAGTGCTTACAGGAAATGAGGGGACTACATATTTGTTTTCATCACCCAACCGAGATGAACTGTTGGATGGGATTATTGAAGCGAATGAAAATGAAAATATTAACTGGCAAGTAGATGGTAGAAATCACATTCTGAAATTATGGGATAGTGGAGGTCATCCTGTTGATCAACAGATGCTTGAAAAGTTCAAAGGAGACATGAATAAGGTCATCCAAGAACATCATGCACTATTCGGTATACCCCCATGGGACAATTATGTCACTGTGATTCAACTTACTGAAAAATTACGAGGGGGATTAGAACACATGAATTCACAAACCTCGATGTTACCACGGCAATGTTTAATGCCAAATCATGCTGATGAATATCGAGATTTGGTTAGTTTATTTTCCCATGAATATTTGCATCAGTGGAATGTAAAACGATTGAGACCGAGAAATTTCCTTGACTATGATTTACAAAGAGAAGCTCATACAGAGTTACTTTGGTGGTTTGAAGGGTGCACTTCTTGGCTAGGAGATATGATTTGTGTCCGTTCTGGTGCATGGTCTGAGCAAGACTGGCGTAAAGATTGGATGCGCAAAATGAAGCGTACTACTGCAAGGAATGGTATGCAATTTGAATCTTTAAGTGAATCAAGTCATGATGCTTGGATCCATTTGTATCGTGGCCATTCATTTTCAAGAGAAAGTCAAATTTCTTACTATAACGAAGGCGAACTTGCAATATTTTGTTTAGATGCAGAATTGCAACGTCGTTCAAATGGTCAAAATGGAGTCTGCAATTTAATGGTTGAATTATGTAATAAGCATGCAATTGAATATGATTCAGCAAACCAACTTGGAGTAACATATAACGATATTAGAAAAGCACTAACTTCAATGAATGGAGGTTCAAGATTAGGAACAATGCTTGATTCTTTAATGAAAAATCGTCAATTACCTAATGTGGAGAAAGCGTTCAAATATTATTCTCTCAAATTGATTAGTGATGTCAAAAAGGGTGATAATAAAGAAAGTGAAGATGACGCTTGGCTAGGCATTACTATCAAAGATTCTATGGGTAAATTAGTAGTTACCTCTCATCAAACTGGTTCACCCTTACGTGAATTGTTGATGCCTGGTGATGAGATTATTGCAATTAATGGAAGAAGAACAGATTCTAAAAGTAAATTAAACAGTTCACTGAAGGGCCAAAATGGGAAACAAGCCAATATTATTTACAACCACGAAGGAGTTATGAAATCTGTAGACATTATGATGGTTGAAAAGGTTCATCACAAGGTGAAAATAGATGGTAAAGGCAACCAAAAATGGCGAGATTATATCTCTAGCCGTCAAGGTTGATAATTACCCTCTAACATCAGTTCTTGCAAAGGAATAAAGATTGGAGGAAGATGTTCTGAAATAGTGTGACGACTTGTTTTGGGTGGGAACAAATCTCCTGACAAACTCATCTCAATCACTTCTTGTTTTGAGAGTGTTTCTTTTTCACTTCCTTGCCAAATATCTACAGTGATTTTCTCATCGGCCATATAATCAACACAAATTACTGGAATTCTTTTCAATTCAAGTATCAGTGCAACCGCAAAGCGGTGGTGTCCATCAAGGATTGCACCTGTGACTTTATCGACGATTAGCGGTTTAGTATAACCATTCCATCTTTTAGTCATATCAAGGAGTTTATTCCGATTCCTCTCCTTTATCCTTTCATGTGGTTTGAGCCACTCAAGAGGCACCAACCGCACATCATCCTCGTCCCACATCATGTCGCTGCCAACCCCCATCCTGCGATAATGCTTTGGCGCACTTGGACTTGAACAACATCGGAGGGGATGATATGGATGCGCAACCTGATTGGCCAAAACCTGGCGTATTATCCGATGTTGTCGCCCAACAGTGCCCTCCAATAATGACAAAATGGCTTCAAAAGTTGGATGCGGATTTATTGTTAATTCTAAACACGATCGCAGAAGCTGGTGGCGGAGTATGGATTGTAGGAGGGGCACCGAGAGATGTCCTGCTCTCCATTGAGGTTACAGACATTGACTTAGCGGTTGATTTAGACCCAGAAGAGATGCTAAAACTATTCCCTAATGCAATCCGAACAGGTATTCAATTTGGCACATTGACATTACGAGGTGGCGATTCAATGTATGAATGTACAACTTTACGAACTGAATCACAGTATGTTGATGGGCGCCGTCCACAAGTCGTCAACTGGGGTACAAGTTTAGCACAGGATTTGCAAAGACGAGATTTTACAATAAATGCAATGGCAATTGATGTTTCTAGAATGAAACTACATGACCCACATAATGGGACTCTCGATCTTGAGAGAGGAGTACTGCGTGCTGTAGGAAATGCATCTCTCAGATTGTCTGAAGATGGTCTAAGAATCATGAGAGCATATCGATTCATGGATAGAGATGATGCTGGTATTTGGTTTCCTGATAACAACCTAGCGCTAGCATTGTCAGAAAAAAGGAGAATGTTATCAAATGTGGCATCTGAAAGAATTTGGAATGAATTCAAGAAGATACTCACAGGAAGTAATGTTTCTACAATATTAGAGATGATGCTAAAGGATGAGGTCCTTGCAATGGTTTTGCAAACAGAATGGAATCTTGCAAGCCCTATTTTTGAAGCCATTTCTGAGTTTACACAAAATGAAACAGATTATTTATCAGTATTAGCAATACTGCTCAGTGAAACAGATACAACAATTATTCCACAATTACTGAATAATTTGAAATTATCTAAACATGAACGTGATTCTGTTATTGGCAAACTATCACGGATGGGGCATGTTCCTTTGAATGAAATCGGAAAATTACGAGTTCACCGACATGTGCTTGGTAAGGAAGCAGCAATGCATCTATATTTGGAATACATCATTAGAAAATACTCTATTCGTCTTACGCTAGGATATTCAAATGATTGCACTTTGGAAGAACTCGATGCTTTGATGAACAACTCAGCCAAATTGAAGCCACCATCATTTGGAAACAAATCAATCTTAGATGGAAATATATTAATGAAATTAACATCGATCAATGGTGGACCGAAATTGGGTTATATGAAATCTTGGCTACATCGTATTCAAATTGAAAGAGATATACAAACTGAACAAGAAATGATTCAAATATTGTCTACAATTATTTGGCAAAATAGCGATGGTGAAGATTGGCCAAAAGTTCAATTTCCGGAATAATTACCAACAAGATAATGAACAAGTTCATCTAACATGATATTACCAATGAGGCGTTTTCATGAGTATTACTGGCAATAAAAGTTATTCAGAATTACAAGCGATTAAAACAGATATTGAAACTGTATTTGCAAATAATAAAGGTCAATTAGACGCTCTATCCGACAGCCAACTAGGAGTTGTTGCTGAGCAATATGGCATTCCAATAAATCCTTCTGACCGTCTGGAAACATTAAAAATATTACAATCAAATGATGCAATTTCGGCTTGGCGCCTACCATTCTCAAAAGACGAAATAGCTGCTACTGTAGCATCTAATATTGACAATGTTAAAGAAGAATTGCAACAACAGGCAAGAGAGAAAATTGCAAGTGCTTCCTCGACTATAATAGAAAGTGTTGAGCAAAAAGCCTCTGATAATCCGATGGTGGAAATGATAACAAAGAATTTTGGACAATCATTAATTCAAGCAGGCTATTCTGTTCCTGAATTAACAAAAATGCTAGATGTTGATGCAGATGGAATAATAACGCATGCGGAAATAATGCTCCTAATTGTAAAAATGACTGGCACCCCTCCGCCACCATGGGTTGTTACCACAATTTTTGAAATATTAGATAGAAATCAAGATGGGGTCGTTACAGTTGAGGAATGGTGGAGTTTCTTAGAAGAAATGGGCTTTGAAACCAATGTTTCTTCACCAATTATTCCTACGGTTGTAGAAGAAGATTCAGAAATTGAAGAGATTCTTGACGAAATAGAGGAAGAAATTACTCAGCCACTTGAAATTGAAAGTACTGTTGCAGAACCAATAAGCGAAGAAATTGTGGAACAACCAAGCGCTAATTTGGTTGAAGGTAATAATGAGGACATTATCAAACAATTGTTAACTGCGCGATTATCATCAGATGAAAGAAAAATCATTACGGGGGCCAAAAAGAGCGTATGTACTGTTAAGATTGAAAGAGTTGAAAGAACTTTGATGGTTACAGATCATTATCGTGGAGGACACTCGGTATTAGGGATACTGAACGGAGGTTCAAACAAGGTCTTGGTAATGCTACCTGAAAGTGAAAATGAAGCCGTAACAAAATTCATGAAAGGAGATACTATTGAAGCAAATGCAATAATTGTCTCTTGGTCAAGCGGTTTGAAAATAGCAAAGATGGCTGGAACTGATGCAAGAAAAGTCTGAATCAAAGTAAAGCACGTGCAATAACGATTCGTTGAACTTCTTGTGTTCCTTCATAAAT
>JANXHP010000109.1 GCA_024958795.1 Candidatus Poseidoniaceae archaeon
CCCATCATTTGATTTTGGCCATCTATTTCAATAATTAATATCTGAGTACCTTGCCATTGTTCCGGCCAGCTTTGACTCCATTCTCCTTCAACTCCATCAGTTAAACCTTCAATTCCAATATCTGCAGAGAGATCATCCACTTTGCTCGACCACTGTGTTGACAAAGTCGGTATTGCTATCACCGCTATAATCAAAATAAGTAATAATGAAAGTTTCTTACCGAGTTGAGGTTTATCTGCTAAGAATAATATCGCACAGAAACTGCTGAAAATTACAAGTAAGATGATTTGATTATTGTTTTGCTTTTCATTACTTGCTGTTGGGTATTCTTCTATTCCTTCATCGATGCTTGTTTCGTTAATTCCACGCCAATATACAACCATTCTACTCGCATCATTTGCCAATACTAACCAATCAGAATCTCCATCAGAATATACTGCAGGTGCTGCAGTTGTATATGTTGAAAAGCCAGGTTGGAATCCTCTAACATGCTCAAGTAAACCCTCTTCCACTAGTGTGAATCCCTTCCAGCCACCCTGTGCTGTATTGAGTGGAACCATGAATTGTCCATCTAAGCCCATTGCCATCTCACCATTGGTTGTGAATGTTAATGAGGATAATGCACTGCAATTTTGTGAACAATCAAATGAACGTAATTCAGATGAATCTCCTGTTACCAAATAATCATCTACCATTATTGGCATTGCTGGAGAAGAACCTGAAATATGACTATTGATAATTGAATAATTTTCGTCCAATAAAGCAATTGTACTCTGTCCTTGACCTTGTGCATGAATTACTATTCCTGCATCGGTCAAGAGAGGAGGGTGTCTAATCTTACCAATCGATAGAGGATATGATGACAAATTTCCCTCCCTTGATAAATGCCATAATGTTCCATTTTCATCACCTACAAGATAACCGGACTCTGTTACTGTAATGCCATTCCTCCAACCCAAATCAGTGGTTGCGTTTTGAATTAATGTTCCATCGGCGAGACATAAACTAATGATGCCGCTCCTAGTTGAGGCTACCAATTTATCTTCATCTTGAGCTAATGAACCTGTTATTCCCCAAACATTTACTTCGCTTTGAAATTGCCAATTCCTAAGTCCAGTCAATGGCTCAAGTGATTCAATTAATCCATCAGACCATGCAACTATCAACTGCTTTGACCAAATTCCGCATTGACCTTGACCTGCTTCTATTATTTTCAAAGGAGCCATGTCGTGCTGTGTAGCATTTTGATTGGTATTATTCCATAATTCCTTACCAGTTAATTCGTATGCAAATACTTGAGGTCTTTCTTGGCCGACCCACATTCCACTAGTTCTAACGAATAATGTTGCATTATCTATTATCGGTGCTGTAGTAATATATCCGCCGTTAAATTGCTGAACCCATTGTGCATCAAATCCGTATATTTGATCGGACTCATTTGGACTTGAAATCGCGCTCACTGTACTTGTGTTTAGAATTAGAAAAATTGCGCATAAAATGAGCAACTTTTGCAGGCGATTCATGGCCATCACTCTATCGCTTTTTGAATCGCTTCACGTAATAATGCACTAACCTGCTGACCATCTGCACCTGCAGCAGCTTGCATCACAACTCCCATCAGAGGACCCATTGCGCCCATTCCTCTTTCCTTGACAAAGTCAATTCGTTGAGCGATTATTGTGTCTACTATCGTTGCCAAATCTGCAACATCTGCTGGCTTATATCCATTGTTTTCTGCATATTCTGCAATCTCTTCAGGGGTTGGATTTGAACCTGTAAATGCTGTTACAATCTCATTCATAGATTCTCGCGAAAGGTGTCCAGATTCCTTTGCGCGGAGAACATTGGCCAATAATTGTGGATTTTCAGAATCATTTTCTAACATCAATGTCGCCAATCCTTTGTGCGGTAAATCACCGACATTGTTTACGAATATATCGTCCATTTGCCTTGCTAAAATCTGACTGGCTTGATCTTGTGACATCTCAAATTGTTGCATTCTATTCTTTCTATCATCATCACTCATTGGTAAGTTATCAAGAATCGCTTGCCATTTTTCAGCCGCTAATGAAAAAGAAGGTATGTCGGTTTCAGGGTACATTCTAGCACCTCCTGGAAGTGGCCTCATTGGAGAGGTTGTTCCATCTTCTGGTGCACCTTTCTTAATTACAACATTACGTACTTCTTGTGGAATTCTATGCCACGCTAATCGGGCTCGAAGAAGAACGCTTTCAAGGGCTAATTCCGCTTGCCATTTAGGTGCTAAACATAAGATGAAAGCATCACAATCATTTAGATTCAATTCATTGCGAACATTGCTAACTTCACTAGCCTCAACACCGTATGCTGGTAATTCATCAGAATGGAATACTCCTTTGACCCCTGCTTGCTTTGCTGCACCAGCGAGTTCTCGGCCAAGGCGCGGGAGTTGGGAACCTCCCTTATCCATCTGTTTTGTTCCGATTTTACCAGCCAGATTAGCAAGTGGTAGCGCTAACATAACACTGCCTTGAGATAATCCATCAACAACCATCTTTGAAGTGCATTTTGTGAAACAATTTGTTACATCCTGCAAATTTAATGGCAATAATTGCGCAACTGCGGCTGATACTTGAGACTCTACTTCAGAATCAGTAGTTCTTCTATCAGGTGTTAACAATGGAAGGTCCATCGAACTTCTCAACTCGTTTGCAAGGCGATAGAAGTGCAATTGCCTAGCCATTTCAAGGCTGATTATTCTTGGAATCCAAGATAAATCCTGACACCCTTTGATCTCTACTCTATCGCCACACATCAGTGAGACATTGAGGTCTTGACGGATTGAACCTAACCCGCGGCGCACCCGCCTTGTTTGGCGTAATACCCTTCCCAAAGCAATTGCAGTTTGCTTTGCATGTTCGGGCGAAGTAATGTCTGGAGCTGTTGCAATTTCAATCAAAGGTAATCCTAAACGGTCCAAGTTGTAGATCACATTTTCTCCACTAACTGTCATTTCAGTGTCTAACTTTCGTGCTGAATCTTCTTCAAGACAAAGTAAATCAATTCCAACGGGGCCATCTTCTGTGCTGAGTATTCCGTCTGTTGAAATCAATGAAGTTCTTTGAAAGCCACTTGTATTAGAGCCATCAACCACAGTCTTACGCATGGTTTGGATCAAGGATACTGGTTTGGCTTGAAGTAGTGCTGATACAGTCAGCGAGATATCTATTGCATTTTGGTCGTGGGGTAAAGGTGGTTGCTCATCTAATTCAATCAATCCAGCATTGGGAGATTGAACATAAGTGAATGAACGATTCCTACGTGCTTCAAAACGTGCTGCAATGTCAATTTTTCCACCCTCACCCCTACCAGCTCTAAGTCTGCGATTATATCGCAGCCAGTCTTGAGGAACTGTATCGATTGTAACATCAAACAATTCACCATTTTGACGAGAATGGAGTTTTCCAGTGGCTAATTGTTGATGAACTTCTATGCCACACATAAAACCCAAATTCTCTGGGTCCAATGCATCTGCATCGGCGATTTCACCCACTGGTTGCTCAGTGAAAGTCTCCCCCATAGCAAAGCCCATGCACTCACCCTTCATCAGTCAAGCGATTGATATTGACTGATATTGTTCAAACTATAGCCAATGTTTCATAACCAGTTGGCCGCATTAAGGTGCCATTAAGACACAACTTTTCAATGATATTTTCTGAATCATTCCTGTTGATTCCTAATTTTTCTGCTTCATTAAGAACATCTAACAAATTTGCTTCTCCACCACCTTCATTCTGTAGTTTTGAAACAATATCTCGAATCGTTCTCTCCTTATTTCGAACAGACCCTTTAGTTCCAGTATGAAGTGTAGTTTCATCAAAATTCTCACCCATTAACTCATATCGCCATGTCTTGGTTAAACGAATCGCTCTTTGTGCATCCTCAAGTGTTGCTTCTTGGGATAAGCGTATTCTTGCACTGGCTTCAGCCAATCTAGCAACCGCTTCAAGTGAACGAGCAGTAATCGCTACACTATCGCTTGACTCTCCATCTTGCTTTCTAGTAGTAACATAAAATTTGACTATTAAATCTCTTGCTTCGTCTGTTAAATTTGGATGGATTGTTCGCTTTGCATGGGCGATATATTTGCGAATCAGTTCTCTTGGCAATATCTCAATTTCATCGGATGATTTCTTTAATTCTGTTGATGATTTAGAAGGGTCTGGTGCACTTCCTTCACTAACCAATAATTCACTCACACCTTGCAACCTATTTTTGATAATATGATTGGCAATCTTTGCATCCAAATTTTCTTCAGGATTATCGGTTAACAACCAAATTACATCAAAACGAGAAATCAATGGTGGTGACAAATCAATTTGAGATGTAAAGGACTTCTCAGAAATTGGCTCAAACTTACCATGCTTTGGATTTGCTGCTGCCAATACAGCGCATCTAGTGCGCAAACTTGCATTGATTCCGGCCTTTGATATTGAAATCCTTTGTTGTTCCATCGCTTCGTGCATACTAGACCTATCACCCGCGTTCATCTTGTCGAATTCGTCAATTGCTGCAAGTCCTAAATCAGCAAGAACCAATGCACCTGCCTCTAATGTCCACCGACCATCAGCAGTTGCATCTTGAACTGCCGCTGCCGTCAAACCCGCAGCAGAAGCAGATTGTCCAGAAGTGAAACGCCCTCTTGGGGAAAGTTTGGACATATAATTAAGAAGTTGTGATTTAGCAACACCGGGGTCGCCCATTAACAATATGTGCAGGTCACCGCGATTTCTTGTACCATCTTCATTTAATCTTGCAACTCCACCAAATAATTGTAACATCAAAGATTCTTTTACACGCCCCATTCCGAAAATTGACGGAGCGATACTATTTGTGAAAAGATCGTAAATATCTGGACGCCTTGCTAATTCTTTAATCTCCAATTCTTCATCTTCAGTAATAGATATCTCTTCTAATGGAATATTTTGCCTCTCCAATGATTGAATTCTCAAAAATATGTCAAATACGGGAGTGTCTTTACCACCTTTGCGCTGAGAGCGAATAAAAAGAACTCCATTTGCTTTTACTCTATCACCTGGATTCAATTTGCCAGCAAGATCATGTTCACCGATACAAATAATTCTCTCTGGTTGAATTCCACCCTTCATCTGTTCTGGTAATTCTTGTAACTCAATAAATTGTGAATTAATCAATATTGATTCTTTATGATTTAGAGCAAATCTAGTTTGACGCTTTGCTCTACCACAACCACCCGTAATTTGTTCACATTCAACCGGTTCTATCAATTCCTGTTCATTTGGTTGATTGATTACCATCGCATGGTTACAGGCCATGCATTCAAATTGTGCAGAATAAATACGTGGTCTAACACCAGAAATTTTTGTTACTACTGAATCAAGGGCTAACATTTGACCAATATCGTCAGCTCGCAATTGTGAAACTGTGCGAACTTGGTCGCTTGGAAGATGGATTATTCGCACAAATGGATACATTGTAGAATTGCCAGCATCGATTAAGAATTGACGGAGTGCTTGATTAGCCGCATGGAAATGGAGGTCTGGGTTCTTGACAATATCATTGGCAAATTCTGTATCAAATCCTTCAATGGTACGGTATGAAATATCCAAAGATTGATCGTCAGGCCACATTTGGGCCAAGTTGTGAACAGCTTCTGCAAAGTAGTCTTGAATAAGCGAAGTCCAACGCGCTGGTAAATCAAATTCTTGTAACATCTTGAACACCATTGGCGATAGATTGGACTACCCGACTTCTCACATGTAAAGTCAACAGTTTATGATGATTGATGTTGAGAATCTATACCCCTTGGTTTCCACTGCAAATTGAAAACGAGCAACAGGGTTACAATAGCAGTGGAAATTTACTACCACTGCCCAACTTGCAGTGGGTAATTTGCTGACACTATCGTAACCGATTAGCCCATGTGTGAGTTCATCCACGGAGGTAATATGCCGGAGCATAATTTCACACCTCTTAGCGGAAGAATGGAAAGGTTTTCAGTGGATTCTGAATTGCTACAAAACCGCTTAGGAGACCCAACACTTAGAGAAGTGTTGGTGCATATTCCGCAGCAAGCAGAATTGGCAATGAATAATGGTGAAAGAATCCCCGTCATCATCTATCTTGCACCATTTACATCTTCGGGACCACAACGAGCCGGATGGAAGGCTTTTGCTGAAACATTACCGCAGCGTCATGAAAGATTAATCTCTGAAGGTAAAATGAAACCAACGATACTTGTTTTTCCCGATACTTTTACCAGCCTTGGTGGCAATCAATTTGTTGACTCTCCCGTAATGGGTAATTGGTCAAGTTGGCTATCTCAATCTTTGAAGCCTGAAATCTCTAAACGCTATTCCACCAATGGACGTTTTGCATTGGTTGGTAAGTCATCTGGAGGCTATGGCGCATTGTATAATGCCATGACACAAAATAACGTTTGGACAGCAGTTGCCAGCCATTCTGGAGATGTCGGATTTGAATTAATGTATAAGCCTACTTTTGCTGAAACTATTACACATCTTGCAGCGCATGGAAGTGCTGCAAAATATGTAGAAAATGTTCTCAAATCTACATCATTATCCGGCGCTGATTTCCATTCCCTAATGATGTGCGCACTAGCTGCATCATATGATGCTAAAGCGATTACTTCAGACAATCCTCTCGGCATTACTCTTCCAGTAACCTTTGACAAATGTCTAATCGATGAAGAATCATGGAATAATTGGATGAAGTTTGACCCATTAACGCTCGTTGAGAACGCTAAAGAAAATCTGCAAAGCCTAACCGCATTATACATCGATTGTGGAAATCGCGACCAATATCATATCCACTATGGTTCACGCGCTTTAGTTGAGCGATTATCCGATTTAGGAATCTCACATCAATGGCAAGAGTTTGATGGTAGTCATTCCTCTATCGATTACCGCTTGGACACCTCTCTGCCACTACTTTCTGAGGCTTTATATCGGGAAGATTAGAGTAATTCATCAAGCGCATGGTTCTTCAAACCCCTTGCTTTGGAATGGTTATGGACGAGCCAATGGACTATGCCAGCGCCGGCGTTGATATTGACCTAGAAGGTTCAGCAGTCGCTTCTTTAATCGGTGCATTGAGTAAGTCGGTCCGCAAAGCAGGAACGCCTGGCGCTCCTGTAGACCTGCCTGGTGGTTTTGGTGGACTGATCGAGTTTGGAGATAACCTTCTCGCTTTAGCTACTGATGGGGTTGGTAGCAAACTGCAAATTGCAAGCGCTCTCAATCAATGGGCTGGCGTAGGCATAGATTGTATGGCGATGAATGTCAATGACTTACTCTGCGTCGGTGCAGAACCGATTGCCTTTGTAGACTATGTTGCAGTACCAAAACCTGACCCTGAAACACACGCTGCATTGGGGGCTTCTCTCGCTGAAGCTTGTCGTTTAGCAAGAGTGACTCTTGCCGGCGGCGAAACTGCATCGCTCCCAGGCATCGTAACCGAATTGGATATGTCTGGAACAGCCCTCGGATGGCTACCAAAAGGTGAAGCGATTACTGGAGAACATTTGCAAGAAGGTGACGTACTGATTGGATTACCATCATCGGGAATCCATTCTAACGGTTACTCCCTAGTTAGAAGAGTATTGCAGCATGGCGGAATCTCATATACCGATGCTGCTCCCTTTGATGCCAACTCATTGGGCCGTGAAATAATGCGCTTTGAGGGACTACAGAATGAGCCTATGAGTGTTGGTGAAATTTTACTAAACCCTACTCGCATCTATTGCGACCCTGTGATTGATCTGCTGAATGCTGCAAGAAGTAATGAACAATTTTCTATTACAGATATTAGAGCAATTTGTCATGTCACTGGGGGTGGATTGTCCAATCTATTACGACTTCATGATTCATTGGGCTGGGAGATCTCTTCACCGTTAACTCCTCATCCTGAATTTACATGGATACAACAACTCGGTGGAGTTGAAACAAGAGAGATGTATAGAACATTCAATATGGGGACTGGTATGATTCTCGCGGTTTCCCCCGAACAGGCTGAAGTAATCTGCGAATGGTTATCCACGCGTATGCAAGGAACTGCAATTATCGGTACTGTTGTCAACAATGGCAATAAAGTAACACACGCTTTAGAAGGTGTTGAGTTCTCACACTACTAAGATTATTCAAAGCGGTTTTGTCAAAAACAAACAGGATTAGGGTTGTCTATGTCGGGCGATGCTACGGGGATGAAAACTCCTGATGGTTGGCCAGGACAATTGTGGCTCGAAGGGCGGACGATTATTCATCTCAAAGATGAACAAGAACGCCCGACTCATATGCCAAGAGGGCCTGCAAAAAATACAGGCCAAGGTTTTCTAAACCCTGCAATGGCTCCGGCCCGTACTCGCTCAGTGCTTCTTTTAGCAGATGCATTAGAACATGATTGGTTAGTGTCTGACGATAAACCGATTCGAGTATTAGATGCCCTATGTGCAACCGGTGTTCGGGTTCGTCGGTGGCGCAACGAAATCCCTGCTGATTTTCAACAAAGACTGAGGATTACTGCGAACGATTTGGATGAGTACGCGATAGACTGGACCAAAATATCCCACATCTCTCACCCCCCTGAAGTAGTAGTTGAACAACAATTTGAAGAAGATAGGTACAATAAAATTCCAACTGGCAAAATAATCAATGGCATTCATATTCAGCGATTAGATGCCCGCGTTGCAATGATGGAATCTGCTTTTCAATGGGTTGATTTGGACCCGTTCGGCTCCCCTGTAAACTTCCTTGACTCTGCCCTTCAATGTTTATCACGCAAAGGATTCCTTGAGGTCACTGCCACCGACACCGCCGCATTGACTGGTTCTTCACCTTCCAGCATGGCGAGAAGATATGGGGCTAAGGGCCTAGTTGATGTCTATGCACATGATGATGCTGTGCGAATATTGCTTGGATTAATCGCTACTTCTGCTGCTCGACTTGATAAAAAAATAAAGCCGGTATTAGCATTGTTTGATGGACATCATGTTCGCGTTTCTGTTCAAGTAAAAACAAGTAAAGAAGGTGCGAGTGAAATCTCACACAACATGGGTTGGAGAGTACGCTGCATTGATGAGCCATACAAATTTGTTATTCACCCAAATGCAGACGAATTAAAAAATGCCAGTGGACCAATGTGGATTGGTCCATTGTGGGACGTTGAAATTGCAGGGAGAATGACTGAAGAAAATGCTATCCAATTATGTAGCCCGTCTCAGTCACAATTACAGCAGATGCGAAAGGCTGGCCTAATCTGGAATGATGATGATATTGAATATTCACAACGTGAATTACGTAGAAGTGTGCGCTATATTGCTGGTGCTGCTGACTTGATGTCTAGGCCGCATCTATTGATAAATCTCGATTCAATTCCAAAATGGACAGGGGTTGCAGGCGCTCCGAAAATGGAAAAAATAATCTCCGCTTTACATCAGAATAATTTTGCTGCTGCAAGAGCTCCCGACTTAGAGCCTGTTTTCGTTACAGATGCAACTTTTGAAGATGTGCGAAGAATTGTACATCAGATTGACAGTAAATGAAAACTCAATTGATTGACGGATCTCTTGTATTTCCGTCAACTGATGGAGGATAATGTCCTTGCTCATCAGATTCACCTTGTCCGGTTTGTCCAGGGCCAGGAATCATTGTCATTGAGTTTTCAAAAGTCTCTCTTACGCTGTCTTCAACTGCTCTAGCGTTCTCTAACAATTCAGTTAATGGAATATCTAAGCCAGTTAATTCACTAACTGCTTCAACTGCCAAAGCTGCTGCTCTTGCATCTGGATACATTGGAGATGCTTCTGCCAATAATGCAGTAACATCAATTCCCAATCGGTCACCCTCTCCCAACAAGAAGCCTGTAATTCCTGCAACAATTCCTTGTTGGATTGATTCAATGCCGGCCTTATGCAATCTTTCTCTTGCAGCATCAGATGCTCCGACTCCAAATAAATCACCAGTTGTGATTTCTTTATCTGGACGAGTGAGTCCATCAATAATTATCAATCTATCAAATCCACCACGAGTGAACCAATCGATAACAGTGCTTGCAAACATGATATCATTTTCATCCTTGAATTGTATTTCAGAAGTGAAAACTCCAACAGATTCCCCTTGGTAGACTCTTACAGGATGTTTAGGGACTTCATTATGAATTAATGCAACTGCTGGGAAATCAGCATGCATTACCGTTCCCAATTGCTTCAAATTTAGACTTGAAATAATATGACTAGTAGCAATTACGCCAACCATTCCTGCAGTTGTAAAACCACAAATAGCTACTCCGCCAGTACGTGGGTCTGCACCTTCGTGAAGAACAAGAGAATATGCTGGCATTCCGCTATCCATAATACCCGCCTCAAACAGCCGTGACGCCTCTTGTCCAAAAGTTCTGCGTCAGTCTCGCCATTCAGCCCAGTCTTGCCAACCTTGCTCGCGATACCACCAAACTCCAACTTCATCTTCGTACCATTCGGTGCCGTTTTCATCTACAGTGATTCCACCATCTGATTGATCATCATGTTCTGCTTCCACTTCTTCAGGCTGATATTCTGAATCACCATCTACTTCGTTAAATAATTCGGAAGATGGTCTAGAATCTGGTGCATCATCTCCAATAGTGGTACCCTCTGCCTTCAATTCATCAAGAGTTTTGTTTGTCTTTGGAACTACAGCCTTAGATTGGTGGCGACTACCTGGAATCTCTTCCTCATCAACCCAGTCATCATCTTCGAAATCAAAGTCATCGTCTTTAGGCCTTAGAACTACCACTGCACCAGAAATCAGAGCAAGAACAATGAATGCTCCTATTCCAAGGTATAACCCAGTATTGCTTTTTGTTTTAGTTGGAGTTGTATTGCCATTGTTATTATCACCATTTGAATTGTCAACTATTTCCTGCTCTAAATTCCAATTAAACTCACCGTTACTAGTCGCTTCTAAACTCCATTCAGTAGCAGTTGTTGTCATTGACCAAGGAACACCCATACTTCCGGCAAACAAACCTGTTGATGGTCCGTTTCTAGTAACTGTAAAGGTCATCAACGCTGAGTCATTAGCCGCTATCAGATATGTATTTGTTGAACTACCAAACTCAATTGCAACTTGATTACCAAGAAGAACCTCAACGCTTACTTCAAATGGATTAGAGTTAGATAATGTACATATTAATGAGGTATCAGTTGCATTTTGCTCCCATGCATAATTCTGCACAGGACAATTTAGAACGACTGACCCGATTAGAGTGGGTTGCCAAGAAACTGTATTGTTTTCTGTACCATTTTCAGTTTCATTAGTTTCAACAGTGTCATCAACCCAAGCCAAAAAGGTGATGTTGAAATTATCGTTATCCATATCTAACCAACTTGAAGTATTCAAGGACCAAACCATTAGAATTGTGTTCTCGATTGTGAAATCACTAATTTCTAACACTCCACCTTTGACTTCTTCAGTTCCAGAAGAAACCATATCTCCATCAATTGTTTCTATTTTCCAGCCGTACTGAATTCCTTCTAGCAAAAATTGTTGCTCTGTTATTGGTGAATCAACGTTGATTGTTGTTGTGAATGAACTGTCTTCATTTAATTGGGCTGTACTATCTGCTGTAACAATCGTATGAACCTTGGCAATCATAGTTTGATTTAGTGTTGCATTATCAATAGGTTGTAACAGAATGTTATCATTTGAACCAGAATATCCTGCACTAAATTCAACATCACCAACCATACTGAATATCACATTGGATAACTCACTTAATTCAGCAACTGAAACCGCTTGCCATATACCGTTTTCATCGGTAGTTCCTGTAAAATTATGCGTATACACCGGATGGTCTATCATAAACCACAATTCTTCACCAGCTATAGGTTGACCTTCTGCCATCAGTGTCAAACTGACATCCAATGGCCCTGCTGCATCGAGATGGTCCTCTTGTTGATGCGAACTAGCAGAAATACTCCATGTTAGATTTGCTGAACGGATTGTGTCATTTCTAGTATATACTGGCCCATAGGATTGAACTTCCTCAGTAGTATTGCCAAGTGAATCAAATCCGATGACTGAAACCCAATATGCAGTCCCATCTATTAATTGTGAATTTGAAGAACAGCAACTAAGTGTTGTGTTGACAACATCTGGAGTTCTAGCTTCTGAAAAAGAACTGATGTTTAGTGAAGAAAGATTGGTTGCATTATTGGTTGAGATATAGATTTTGTATTCTGTTATTGTATCGTCGCCCGCATCCCATGCGATATCCAAATGCCCCCCTCCATCATTAGGAGTGTCTTGTGCAGTTACTCCAGTTATGGTAGATGGTGGGGTTGGATAAGGAATTGTAACTGAAACAATTGATGACAAATTACTGGTGACTCCATAGGTGTGTAAAGAGCGCACTGAATAGTCATAAGATGAACCATGTGTGATTGAAGAATCTATTGAAACATTAATTGGTGTGATTAAATATGCAGTATTGGTGTCTATTGGAGCGCCCTTGGCAACTCTAAATATTTCAAATTGAATTAAATCGCTTCCGAAATCAAATGTGTCTTGCCAGGTAAGCA
>JANXHP010000107.1 GCA_024958795.1 Candidatus Poseidoniaceae archaeon
AGGCCGAATTTTTGGTGCAGCCGCTGGAGTCGTGTTAACTGGACTTCTAGCATCATATCGAAATCGAGTATGATATCCTCAATCCTGATATTTTCTTGTGCGAATCAAGGCAGTAATAACTAGTATAACAACCAAAAGCAATCCGAATTGTACAACAGAATTTTGGAACAAATCACCCACACTCGCTGTATCGGTTGATTCGTTATTGGATTCATTCGGGTTATTTCCTTCGTCAGGAAGTGGAGATGCAGCATCTTCTTCAGCAATAATAAAGTCAACACTGGATGTATTGGAATTCCCAGATGCATCAGATACCTGAATGGTCAATGTGTACGTTTCTAGTGCTACCAGTTCGGGATACGGCACAACAGTCATTTCGTGATTCTTACGCAGTGCAACAGTGTCTCCAACAAAGGTTTGACCTTCCACCTCAATTGATTCGGTTGCCTCTTCACTTGTGTACCAAGTGACCTTTAACGAGCCGCCCTCAATGACTTCGACCATCAAATTGAGTATCTCTGGAGGTATTGAGTCAACTTCAGCACTAGTGTTGAAAGAAAGGTTAGCAGGGGTAACACCATCTATCGTGATTGAGCAATTGTATGAGGTATCAAATTCCAATCCTGTGAGTTCAATCGTGTGGGTAAGTCCTTCTCCTTGTTCAGAGAATGTTAGGTTTGCACATGTCACATTAGCTCCTTGCTGACGTGTAGTAGACCATTCCAAAATTGCACTAGTTGCAGTAGTACTCACTACTTTTGCACCATACACTTGCTGGGCCACTTCAGGAATTTCAATGCCGGTTAAAACTGCATATTCTTGCGCCTCTACATTGTATGCTCCAAGCATAGCGGCTTGGTCAGGGGAGTTTGTGTCGTCAGCATCAAAAACGATATCGAGAACATTTGGGTCGTAATCAATCCCATCTAATTCGCTAGGGTCATCTCCCCCGCCGAGTCTCCAAGTTTTTGCATCTGCATCAACATCTCTCCATTTCCCTGGGCCAAATCCATCTTGGGAACCAGCAACAATCACAAATCTGTAATTTGGTATATCCGAACCAATTACCGATTTTGAAACGGTGATTGTGACTTTGTTTGAATCGCTGTTTCCACTGACTTCTATTCCTTTAGCAGATGTTTCTCCAGTTTGGGCATTCACGGACTTAACCGCTCCAGGTTCACCAGTTGCTGAAATCGCAACTTCCCAAGCCCAATCTGAGTGGATAACCGCATTAGCACCTTGTAGCATATCGGTTTCACCCCACATCGTATCTCCTTGGTCAACATAGATTTGCACAATTTGGTGACTGAAACCGTTTGAGAGACTCCAAAAGTCTGTGATTTCTCCAAAAGTCAATTCAAAACGAGCATTCCAAGCACTTTGACTCACTTTCAGATGAGTCACATCAAACAGACCAGAACCCGGTGCAAAATCACTTGCAAGCGGATAGGTGTAGTCTCCATCTCCTGTTTCATCTCCTACATTATCATCAATATCTAGGAGAGTTACCCATTGTTCCAAGTCAGGTAGAACCATTTCGGCTGGTGCAGGTGGTGCCATCTCAGAATCTGTTCCATCTCCGTATGCGAGAGAGTTCACTTCTGACGTGACAATTTTAACTCGTGTGGAATATCTTGGGGCTAGTCCTAAGTCAGACCAAGGTATTCGGAATTCATAGACCTCTTCGGCGGCGGTATCGCCTAGATTGGAAGTCCCCGAAAGTGACCACTGCTCATTATCTCCAATTTTTCCTTGAGCATCAAACAGGTTCCACTTTGATTTTCCATCTGCTCTTATTTGGTTGAAGTCAAATGAAACCATTTTCTTTGCTGGGAACCCCAAAATCTCATTGCCATAATAAGTTCTAAAATTAGTTTCAACTTCGTTGAAATTGATTGCATTTGGTTGCATAAAGTAAATTGATAAATCTGGAGCCCAGTCCATGTCGGCAACTTCAAAGAAGTCTGGAGTAGATTCCATATCAACCCTCACATAAACATTAGAAGCATCATAACCAAGATAAAATGAGTCAATATCTAGGGTGCCGCCATCAACACTAGATGCATCGTATTTAGCCGCACCATCCCATTCCCCAGGAAGTGCAATTCCGTCTATCATCGGCTCAATTACCCCAGTATTGGGTAGGGTGGGTACTGCAGGGTTAGTCCACAAGTCTTGCAAGTATGGAGGTAATTCAAGTCCAATTGCTCGATAAATATTGGAAAGATGTACTTTGAAAAGTGTGTCCCACAATTCATCATATCCACTGTCTTGGTCCAAACCGTACCACCAAAACCAGTCACTTCCCTCCGCAATGTAGAGAGATTCCCATGCTGCACTCAGTCCTGAATGAGTTGGGTTAGTTTCCTCAAATGCAACCAGTGCTTGACGTGCTTCTACCAAGCGCTGCCAGCCGAGGCTCTCCTCTGCTTCACCTGCCCAAGTGGAAAGAGTTCCATCTATCCACGAGCCAGTACCTATTGTTTCAATGCGGGGTAGTGTGAGATTCTTTTCTAGGAATTCACTTGGTGTTGTAGTTACTATTGAAGGATGGCTGGCAAGCCTCCCATACCATTCGTCCATGAATGGTCGTCCACCATCTTGGTGTTGAAATTCTGACATGAACATCCAGTTTTCACCATCCAGTGCAACGGTTAGAAGGTGCTCACTAGGGTCTTTTCCTTCTGCAAGTAGTTGGGCACGTACATTATCGATGTAGGCGATGAAATCTGAAACTGCGGCGGCTGGAGTCATTGATCCATATTGAAATGCAATTCTATCTGAAATAACGCGGTCACGGAAAATGACAGCAACTTCACCACCTCCTCCAGTACCAGTTGAGGTTCCATCATCACCTATACCGGTTGCAATCC
>JANXHP010000118.1 GCA_024958795.1 Candidatus Poseidoniaceae archaeon
GATGCCGACATGTGTGATTCAACACCTGCTGGTGAACCAGTCTATGACAATGGATGCTCAGATTCAGAAACCGACGATGACCAAGACGCGATAATGAATGACAAAGACATGTGTCCAAATACTCCAGCAGGAGAAGCAGTTGACGCCAACGGCTGTTCAGCTTCTCAAAGAGATAGTGACCAAGATGGCGTTAATGATGCCCTAGATATTTGTCCTAATACCCCTACAACAGAAACTGCGGATTCAGAAGGGTGCTCACCTTCTCAAAAGGACGGAGATAATGACGGAGTTAGTGATGCAATAGACCAGTGTCCAAATACTCCTGCAGGAGATATTGTTGGAACTGATGGATGCACAGTTCCAGATTGGGACCCTGAAGACTCGTGGTTATGTCAAAATGGCCAAGGTGCTTGGGTAAAAGATTTCAATGGTGACGGCAATTCTTACTCATCAAATAACAATGGAGTGAATAGTGCAGGAGGAGGAGGTTCAGGCCCTTGGTTCCAGTGTGAAGTGACAGTTGCTACAGTAAATGGAGAAATGGTAGTAGATGCCAATGGTATTCCAAACCATGACTTTTTGTCAACCATGGGTTGCTGTACTTCTGAAGTTGATTTAGAATGGCACATTCCATTAAATCCAGTCAATGATACAAGTGGTGGCCATGGTACATCAAATTGCCCAGCATCTGCTGGACGGTGGGAATGTGCCCCAGATAGAGGACCAGTTGCAGTTTCAGTAAATGGTGCACCAATCTATGGAGTCGAAGAAGGACCTGGCGGAGATGCAATCGCCTTGAATTTCAAATATTTCGTAGAAGATAGACAACCAATTGTCTTGGGCTACTGCACTTCACATTCAGCAGGAGATAATTTTCACTACCACTATGATGCCCAATGCTCTACTTGGACACCAGGAGTAGGTGAAACAATTGCAGATTATGATTGGACTAAATTGGATAACACCCAACACAGTCCAATTATTGGTTGGGCATTTGATGGATATCCAATCTATGGAATGTATGGCAATGATGGTAGTGGGGGAATTAAAGCGATTACTTCTTCATATGAAGTTGAAAGAAGCCAAGAAAATGGTGATCAAGGTTACAATGGTATTGATGACTGGAACTATGCTGCTGGTGTAGGAGATTTGGATGAGTGTAATGGTCGATGGGGTCCAACACCTGAGTATCCTGAAGGAATATATCACTATGTTAGCACACCACTATCTGGTTCCACAAAATTAGTCACCGATACTGATGGAAATCAAGTTCCAATGATTGGCATGCCATACTTCCTTCTTTGCTATCATGGTGTTGCAGATGTAGATGCGCAACCTAGTGGCGGACAAGGGCCGCCAGGAGGCGGGGGAGGACCTCCTCCGGGTGGTGCAGCAATCCAAACACTGTACCAACATTTACCTGAATTACTCGAACAGGCAACTGATGAAAATGATATTAGTGGAGAACAAATTACTGCAGCAATAATTGAATTTTCATGGTTATGGCTTTCACTTATTGCAGTAATCTATGCGGGATATCGGCGTAGGAAGTGAGTACGAATGACTGCAAAACTATTCGCCACAACAGTAGCGATACTATTGCTGTTCTCTGGATGCTTAGATGCAGAACAAGAAAGCCCATTCTTTGGTAAAGCGATAGAAGGAGATGTAGGATTTGATGAATTCATCTTGATAGATGAGAATGGCACTTCGTTTAATTCAAGTAGCGTTGAAGGTAATGTTTTGGTAATCGGTTTTATCTTTACAAATTGTCCAGATAAATGTATTACAGTTTCTCAAAACATGAAATATTTACATGACGGGCTGAATCAAACAAATGCTGAAAATGTGAGTTTTATTTCTATTACAGTTGACCCGTGGAGAGATTCTTCATCATTATTAGCCAACTATAGTCAATCAAATAATTACAATTGGACACACCTTACAATCGCCTCACTTGCAGTTGATCAATTGAACCTCTTAGAAGACGTATGGACAGATTTTAACATAGGGGTAGTTCTTACCGAAGAAGGCGAAGAAAACACTAGCGGAAGAGGCCATTCTGTAAATTACGAAGTTGAACATTCCTTAGGAATTGTCATGGTAGACAAATTAGGAATTCAAAAAGTTCGTTGGACTGAAGAGGACTGGGTCATCCCGGAAGTTGAGAAAGATTTACTCTATCTATTACAATAAATCAATCGAATGGAGAACGATATTCATCAACATCTGCTGCAATACGCAGTAGTTGGTTGTATTTTGCAACTCTATCAGAACGAGAAGGCGCACCGGTTTTGATTTGTCCAGCGCGTGTACCAACTGCCAAATCAGCAATAGTCACATCTTCAGTTTCTCCACTTCTATGTGAAATAACATTGTTGAAACCATGCGTGGTCGCCAAATCCATTGCTTCTAATGTTTCAGTAACAGTTCCGACTTGATTTAATTTAACCAACATTGCATTAGCAGCACCAATTTCAATTCCCTGAGCCAATCTTTCTGATTGTGTAACAAACAAATCATCACCAACAGTTTGAACGCGATGTCCTTCTCTTTTGGTAAACAAAGTCCAACCGCGCCAATCATCTTCACCAAAGCCATCTTCGATAGAAACGATTGGATATTCATCCAACCAGCCTGAATAAACATCAGCTAAATCTTCACTCGATAGGACTCTTCCATCCATATGATAACCATCATCATGGTGGAATTCTGTAGCGGCTACATCCAATGCAATTCCCATTTCATCGGTTGAATATCCTGCCCCTTCAATCGCCCGAACCATATATTTCAGACCTTCTTCATTTGCAGGTAAGTTTGGACAGAATCCACCTTCATCACCCACTCCTCCAAGTAACCCATCAGCCTTTAATTCGGCCTTTAGGGAATGATAGGTCTCCACGCCTGCGCGTAATCCTTCAGCAAAACTATCGAAACCATGAGGCATGACCATGAACTCTTGGACATCAACATTGGTTGTAGCATGAGCCCCACCATTGAGAATGTTGAGCATTGGTACCGGCATTAATCCACCAGCAACTCCACCGATATATTTCCACAAAGGAAGTTCGTGAGTTGCAGCACCTGCATGCAGACAGGCCATTGAAACACCCAACATTGCATTAGCACCCAACTTGGATTTATTTTGAGTTCCATCAGTTTCAATCATCACCTCATCAATTAATTTCTGTTCATCAACAGGCATTCCGATGACCACTTCTTCAATATGTTCAAAGATATTTGAAAGCGCCTTATCAACACCTTTTCCAAGGTATCTAGTTTTGTCACCATCGCGCATCTCAAGCGCTTCATATGCGCCTGTTGAAGCCCCACTTGGAACAGCAGCACGGCCCTTCAATCTCTCATCAACATAACAATCAACTTCCACAGTAGGATTGCCTCTGCTATCTAGAATCATACGTGCATCGAGTCCGGTAATGTGGCCTGACATAGTGCTCTCCGGTTATGGCCAGCAGAAGCCATGATTTGAACTAAATGGATAGCGTACATAGCAACATTATATATTTTTTGAATTAAATAATCTTTATTTGCCCCCTGCTATAACAATCATTTAATGCGATTAATAGCTTTTGTAATTTGTTTGATAATGATGACCGTACCCCTTTCTGGCTGTCTTGGTGGAAATGATATAGAAACCTCTGAAGGTAATGATATTATTTTAGAAGATACAGATGATTGGCCGACATATTATGTCTTAACAGCAGGTGATCTCCCTGCTTGCCCAGGTCCAAATAATGATAATCTTGGAAGATTATACTATGTAGAATCTGATACAAATTTCCAAGCATGTATGTCTACTGGTTGGCAAGTTGTTCAAATCGGAGGTTCAGGTTCTACCTTGATATTGAATTCTGCCCCTATTTTATCATCAACGGTGTGGATGGCCGATGACGACATGGTTGCAGACGATGGAGATGGAACCTATTCGCGATTATTATACATAGATTGGGCTGCCATGGATATTGATGGCACAATCGCATCCTTGGGAATCGATTATGACAGTGATGGCACGATTGACATCCCCTTCTCACAGAATTCTGGCCTATTTAGTGACCAAACTCCAGTAGAAGCTATGAATGGAGATGATTATGGAGGAGCATTCCAAATTCCGTTTGAAGTTGGCAACACAATATTCCAAATGGAAGATTACGCAAATATAGATCAATGCTCATTAATAATACAAAAATCACTCATTGTGATGGCTATTGATGATGATGGTGCTGTAACATACAACCCCCTAGTGTTTGATGCATTAGGAGGATTTGGAATGGAGTATCAACCAATGACTTCATGGATGTTGTCTGGTACTGGTGCGACAGCATTCAATATCCCCCAAGCCGATATGGATTGGGTCACTGGGGTTAGTTCATCATGTTTGAAAATACCTCAACTGAGTTTTGTTGACCATCCCGATGCGTTAACAACTGGCCAAACAGATAACATGGCAATCCTCACAGTCGACGACCCAGGTGATTGGGCAACGTGGGTTTCAATGATGGATAGCGATGAAAATTTTTACATTGAGGGTTACTGTGTTAGTCCAGGGGGCATCGGTTTGTGGCTAGAAGATGAAGACTATACATTCAGTGGTGTTGACGAAGAAACCCCTCAGGCGGGAGAATATTGGACAGTTAGCGAGGGAGGCGACTTCGGAGTATGCGATTCAAGCGCAGATACATTTAGGGTTGCACTGAATTTTGGTAACAACAGAGTCACTATAGAAACCACTATGAGTTAGAGTTGTTGATGAATGATACCTTTGAGCGTATGACATAGAAGCCCCGGTAATCTTTATTTGCCCCCTGCTATAACAATCATTTGATGCGATTAATAGCTTTTGTAATTTGTTTGATAATGATGACCGTACCCCTTTCCGGCTGTCTTGGTGGAAATGATATTGAAACCTCTGAAGGTAATGATATTATTTTAGAAGATACAGATGATTGGCCGACATATTATGTCCTTACCGCCGGAGATCTCCCTGCTTGCCCAGGTCAAAATAATGATAATCTCGGAAGATTATACTATGTAGAGTCTGATACAAATTTCCAAGCATGTATGTCTACTGGTTGGCAAGTTGTTCAAATCGGGGGAACAAATGCAAATGTGTTGGTAAACCAAGCCCCAATAGTTGAAACTAATTATTGGTTATTAGATGACGATTTGGTCACCGACACAACCCAAAACGGTGAGCCCGACCATATGTTAATGGGGATGCAGTGGAATGCGAAAGACATCGATGGCACCATTGCCCAAATCGGAATTGATTACGATGGAGATCTAACAATCGACATCATACTGCCGGGCAATTCAGGAATGCATTCAACAAGCGATTATACCATTGGTTCACAAAGTGAAACTGCCCCAGGACTCTTTGCTGTACCATTATACCAAGGACTGACAGTTCACAAATCACAAACTCCTACAACTTGTATAGTTGGAATTACGAGAACAATAAGCGTAATTGCAATAGATGATGGCGGCGCCACCGGAGTATCATCTCAAACAATGTCAGCGATCGCCCCAAGAATGGACAATCCTATTGGATCAGCTCAAATGTTCAACGCCTTCCAAGTTGCGGAAAGTGATTATCTTCAATCATTCTTGACAACTGCAGACCTGGATTGGATCATGGGGCAAGGCGGCAGCACATGCCCAGAACCCCCATCATTCACATTCACTCCCGCAACCACCTTCACAACCGGAACATCAGATTTGATTGGAACACTAACATTAGATTCGGGAACGGCAACAGACCTCCAAGGCCATTCCTTCTGCGCAATTAATGAATTCAGTGTTTTCCTCAAACACTCAGACAACTCCCGCGATGAAGTTTATTGCCAGGAACAAACGCCTCTCCGCCCGTCCTTTACTTCAAGCGGTACGCCTACAAATACTTGGACAATTTCAGAAAATGGGCATGACTACTGTAACGATGGAGCTCTGGACTGTACAAATATGGGCGCCTGGTTCACTATTGCAGAAGACGATGAAGGCTATTATTGCTGGGATGCAGCTACACAGAGCAATTACTATAGTTTCTGTGAATATTAATTATTGTAATTCAACCAACGCATCCATTTTGCTACATTGGTTTGTACCGATGGAATATGGTGTAAATGAGTACATTCGCGAACCCAGCACAACTGTTCGTTAGCAGGTGAGATTGAGAATAGTTCAGCCTTGAAAATTAGATTTGGTTCTTCAGGATTGGATTTTTTACGATAATCTTCAACAAAGCAGTGGATTAGATCACGCGGATATTGGTGCATTATTGCTTGCGAAGGACTCAGTATTACTAAGCTGCGAGGAAGGAATAGTAAAGCCTCACCAGTGTCTGTGTTAACCTCGTGGTCGAGAATTGTATTTCCCTCCAACATTGCAGACGCATCGACTTGATACCATTGCTGTTGAGCAGGAGAAAGATCTAGTTGTGAAATTTCATCCAAGAAGATTTGCATCCGTTCTTCTTGGCACAATGTTCCTGCTGGCATGAAGTGAATGACAAGTGGGCCCCTTTTCAATGCGACGCTTTTTCAAACGGCAAAATTTCCCAAAGATTTCATCGGATATATTCAAGAGTAGATAGCAAGATGGTCGTATTTCCGGAGAATTCAAAAACCCGAAAAGCGGAAAGGTTATTTCCGGTTCAAAATCATTATATTGATAATCCTTTCCGCTTAAGTGCATATTAGTAGGTTTGATATACCGAATGCGTCGGCGACCAACTATGCCACGCATCGCAGAGATAGACCGAGCAATCCTAGCCGAACTTAGAAAGAATGGCCGTATGTCTTATGTTGATTTGGCCAAAGATGTAGGGGCATCTGAAAGAACAGTTCGTACTCACGTTCGCAAGATGGAAGAGAATGGAACAATTCGTGGCTATACTGTTCGCGAAGGTGGCGTTGGATTAACAGCTCTAATTAGAATCAAAGTTTCCCCAGGTGCAGAAATTGGTTCCTTTGCAAGTGAAGTAACTGGGTGGAACGGAGTTGAAATTATCTATGAAGTATCAGGAAATGCAGATTTGGTTGCATTGGTACATGTTGATGACACAATGTCCTTGCGCACACTTCTTGACAAAATGTGGTTAACAGCTCCTAATGAAATTGCAAGTACAACTACAGAATTAGTTCTTGAACAATACTGAAAATTCATTCATCCTCTTTTGGAGGGTCTACTACTGATCTTTTCTCATCAGAGTCTGGTAATGAGTAATCGATACCACATGATTTGCAAACCATGTTTTTGTCCCAATCACACTGTCGGCGACATTGTGTCATAATCTTGCCACGAAGACCATACTATTCAATTTCACCACCTGATTGTAAAAAGGAAATCACCAAAACACCCAACCCGCAGCACCATCTAATGGAAGAAGTGATTCGTTGCCAATGGTCAACATCCGACCCGCTGTACATCTCTTATCATGATGAGGAATGGGGCACACCAAATCGCGATGGACGTAGGTTATTTGAGAAAATAATTCTAGAGGGTGCGCAATCAGGATTATCTTGGATTACAATTCTTCGTAAGCGTGAAAATTATAGACGCTTATTCAAAGGGTTTGACCCCGCAATAATCGCCGCTTTTAGCGAAGATGATATTGAAAGGTTGATGGGCGATGCAGGGATTATTCGTAACCGAGCGAAGATAAAATCTGCAATTAACAATGCTAGAGTATTCATAGAACACTTCGGAAATGATGAAGATGCATTCAGCGCATTTCTTTGGTCATTCGTAGGCGACACCCCCCTGATTCATCAAAGAAAAAGCATGGATGAATTACCACCGATTACCGATATCAGTACAAAGATGAGTAAGGCTCTCAAAAAGATGGGATTCAGTTTCATCGGGCCGACTACTTGTTACGCGATGATGCAAGCAGCAGGTATGGTTGATGATCACCTCGTAACTTGCTTCCGCCATACTTCAAACCGAAGTGATTGATAGTCGAGTCACTCGATAGTTGGAACTTTCCAGCCGACCCACCAAACACCAATGATCGCAACAATTGCAATTGTTGTTTGGCCAAAACCAGGGTCGCCAGCTCTTGTAAGAGCCCAGATAGAAAGGCCCGAAACCAATGCGATAAAACCGCAAATGAATATTTTTGAATGTAAAGGAAGTGCCTTTCCAGCCCGATAATAATCTAGTAAAGCATTTCCAAATAAACGATTTGTTAGTAGCCATTTAAACATACGTCGAGATGAACGCGCATAACAGTATGCTGCTGCTACTAGCCAAGATGTAGTAGGCCAACCTGGTAAGAATACTCCAATTACTGCAAAGGCAACGAATAGGCTTCCAATCATCACCCAAATACTTCTAGAGATTGGGTTTGAAGAAGGCTGATGTTCTGCTAAAATCTCCTCTATCAATTCAGTATCTTCAAGAGGAAGCAACTCTTTCTTCTCGTCAGTAATGGTGCTTTTTACCGAAGCAACGGATTCAGAAGTGGCGAGTGAAACCATGCTGCTCATGTTGTGGGCGGACAATCCATTTCAAAAACTATTAGGCTGACCTGTCCGAAGTAATCAAGGCAGATAATGTTCAGGATGGTTCATGACAAGTGGTGATTGCGTGGCAAGGAAGGCTAGCGCGGATGACCCTTTGCGCTGTGCTGTATTGATTTCAGGTACAGGTTCAGGAATGGAGAAATTAATTCACCATCAAAAGTCGAATTCACACTGCTGCCACCAAACAGTTATCGTAATCAGTGACAAAGCATCTGCTATCGGATTAGGAAAAGCTGATGATTTAGGAATCAATAATGTTGCAATTACTTTACCCGATGTTGAAGATGCATCACAAAGAAGAATTAGTCACGAGGCCCTAATTACTCAAGCGATTGAAGAGAGTGGGGCGGAAATTGTTATTCTAAGTGGCTATATGCGAATTCTCACTCCATCATTCGTAGAAAGATGGGCTCCAAATTTAGTCAATATCCACCCATCTCTTTTGCCTCATTTTCCAGGTGCAGATGCGCATGGAGATGTAATTGCTAGTGATGTGGAAGTTAGTGGATGTACAGTTCACTTTGTGGACACAGGTGTAGATTCAGGTGCAATAATTACTCAATGTAGGGTGCCGAGGTTTTCAGATGATGATGTTGCTTCACTTTCCTTGAGAGTACGCGTTGAAGAGCATAGAATTTATCCGCGAGTAATCGATGCAATTGCAGAAGGACGAGTATTCATTGAGGGTGACAAAGTTACTGTTGATGGCGATCTTTAAGTTGTGATTTATCATTATAATTGGAAAAATTATCAGCACCCTTAGTAATATTTATTGATGCTAAATTGGCAAATAATGAATTGACACTATCCCCTTCACTCAATTGATAATCTGCTGGGCAGTTGGCGAGTAGTGGTTGGCGATTTGAATCCGAATCAAGAGGAACTCCACCCCCACACTGCAGTAATGTTTGTAATGACTCACGGTCTAAATCAAAAGCATCACAAGGAATATATTGTATTGGTCCAGCGATTTTTCGGTGAACCCAGCGAATAACATCACTCAATTTTTCACAGTATTCAGGGTCGGGCCAAACCTTGCCTTCAAACATTGAGATTCTCTCTTTATCACCACATAGAGTCACAATATTTCCAATACCACACTCTTGGCACAGTTGACGTATTCTTTCAACGCCACCACACATTAGGGCCTTATCCTGACCCATTCTCAAACTATTTCCTCCCGCAAAAATAACAGCGGAGATTTGTTTGGAATTATTGTAATTCATCCAAACCCTCTAGCGCAATTTCTAGTTCGGATAAGAGACTACGAACCCTTAGCAACAAAGCTTGTCTTTCCCTAGTTGAACGTGCTTCTGGTAACCATTCTAATAGCCGCCTAACATCCTTGGCATCACGCTCAACAGTCCACTTCAAAACCGATTCTAAAACCGGGTCTTCAGTAGGTAAGAAACGGGTCGCCATCAGTTATTGCAGTTGGACTAAGCCCTTCAATTCTGCTCTGATAAAGTGCGCACTCGTATACGTTCAAATAACTCTCCACCAGAGGGCGCCAACACAACCATTTCTTTGCAAATAGTAAGATTACGTTTTGACAAAGAACAAAGAATTACAGCAGTTTGATGCCATAGTGTACTTTGTTTTGACATTTCCATCAACCAAGAATCTTCAGGAATAGGATGCCCTCCACGCACTATTTCCTCAGCGATATCAAGAATAATATCCAACGATTCTTGCTTTTGTAATAAGTGGATAAAAGCCATCCATTTCTCTTCACCCAAATCGTCTTCAGATAAGTTAGAAAGAAGTATACCAACCATTTTCAAATCTTCATAACCATGCCTTTTCCAAAGTGCTGGGATTATTTTTGCTAGTTTTCTTCGGTTGTTACTATTGGTTAGCATCCAAGAAGCTATTCTTCTCAATTCAGGGTCCGCACATCCTAGATTGAAAGAAAAACCACCATCTTGTGCTAATAAATCAGAAGTGGGTTTCACTATCATTCCGATACTTCCCTTTGCATATGCAAGGCGTAGGAATTTCAAACATCTTCGTTTTCCTAACAAGACTTTTGGAGATTGCGATGTAAGAAATTCGTCCAATTCTGAAATCAAGAAGAACCACCATCAACCGTTTTTTTACGAACAGTGTCAAAAATATCCCCAACTAATCCAACTGAATCTCGTAGGGTTGCGAGCATTTTTTCCATTACATTTGGATCTTCGAATTTTTCCTTGACCATATCTCGTAATGTATCTTCAATCAGCGCGTGTTCACCATCACCTATTTCAAAAACCGAACGTAGATGTGCCAAAACTCTGAATTCATCTCTTGATAGAGAAGCGTTTACAATTGCAACTTCGAATACTTTAGTATAAATTTCACGAGCCTCGTCAGATGAAACATCATCTCCCTTTGGGCTTTTACGTCCTTCTTTTATTGCTGAATATATTTCACCAGGTTGAGTACTTGTCAAGTTTAGAGCACTGGCTAATTTAATGATTAATCTCTTCTCTTCTCTCGTCAAAATTCCATCCATTAGCATCACTTCTATAGTCGTGCGGAAGATGTTCAAACTACCGAGAGAGTGTTTGGACATGACAACCCCATTGTTTTCCTCTTCTTGAATACATTGCTCATCAATAACCGCCGAATTTCCTATTTTTCAATAAGAGGGTTCAATTAGTATAGGTCTGTCCCAAAAACTGTTCACTTCCCCTTCACGCTTTGAAATGGCAACATTTCAAGCATTGTAATGCTGTGTAAGGCCCTATGGGCCTTTCTAATCATTGCGAACGGTCAGTGAGCGTAAGGAGGTAACTCAAATGGCTCAAAAAAGAAATAATCAGAAGCAAAAGGCGATGAAATATTTAATTCGCGCTGACATTAAAGTCAACGGTTCTGTCCAACGAAAGGACATAATCGGGGCTATCATGGGGCAAACCGAAGGTTTGCTCGGTGATGAACTAGAAATACGCAAGTTGCAAAGAACTGCGCGCATCGGCCACGTCGATGTTGAAATTGAATCCAAAGGCGGTAAAGTGCATGGAGTAATTTCAGTACCAAGCAGTATGGATAACGTTGAAACCGCAATTATTGCATCCGCGCTGGAAACAATTGACAGAATTGGTCCATGTGCAGCAGTAATCAAGATAATTGACATCCAAGATGTAAGAGCAACTAAGCGAACAACTGTGGTTGACCGTGCAAAGGAATTACTCCTTAGCTTAGTCAATTCTGGTGAAGCAGCATCAAAGACAGTAATCGAAGAAGTACGTTCGGTTTTGACTACAGGTACTGCAACATCTTTCCACGGATTAACTTGTGGACCAAATATTGAATCTTCTACTTCATTGATCATTGTTGAAGGAAGAAATGATGTTCGCAACCTATTGAACTGTGGTGTAAAGAATTCAATCAGTGCTGACGGTGCTGGAGATATGAAGCAAGAATTGATTGACTTAGCGAATAGCAAGGAAACAGTAATTTTAGCAATTGATGGAGACAGAGGTGGAGAGATGCTATTTTCGCAACTCATTGAAACACTAAAGGTTGATTTCGTTGCACAAGCACCCGTTGGACAAGAATGGGAACTATTGCCACAAAAGACAGTAACAAAATGTCTTTCAACAAAAGTTGAAGCATCTAAATTTTCTCATATATTAAAGAAGAAACAAGAAAGCGATGATAAAGGAAGCACTAAAGATAAGAATTGGACGGAAGATATGCCTGAAGAATTCGTAGTCGAAGAAGCACCAGCAGAAGTTCAAGAATTCTTTGACCACTTAGACGACCTTGCCAAAAACAAGGCGGTTTTCGTTATGGTGGATGGAGAAGTATCTGCCCCAGTTGGCCCATCAAAGTTAGCTAAGGAAGCAGATGCAGCAGACGGCGCAATTGCTATTGTATTCAACGGTCCTGTTAGTGAAAGAACTTTGGAAATAGCAAGTGATGCTGCAATTCCTACAGTTGTTGGAACAAAGGCAGGTAAAGGATACGAAGCACGTGAAGGCGTCAAAGCTTGGTTATCCGAAGACCACCGCTGAAGATAGGATTAGATTCGAATACCGCCAACAGGCGGCAATAGAATACTGCTTACTACATGGTTCACACCATTTTGCAAATCTTGCAATTCAGTAGGATGTGGAAGTTCTAATTCGTCAGCGACCAACGCAGGGGTTATCCCTGGGCCTGGAATTCTCTGTAGAGCAATCCCAAGAGCGCTTGCATCTTCGAGGAAGTTTCCACTTGCCCCAGAGTGTCTCGCCTCAAGGCGTAATCGCGACCACTTTTCCATTTCAGTAATCGCCTTGGATAATTTACTAAGTAATTCAGCGCGAGCACCATCTCCACTCTCTTGCCGCGGCATTAGACGAATTGCTAGACGTAATGCCCTATCAACGCGAATATCACGCGGCTCTATTCCAACATGACTGGCTAAATTCCTTCTAACAGAATCTAATGATTCCATACCATCTCTTTGCACAATTTCAGCATCTTCTTTCAAGCCTATGTTGTCCAAGAAGGATGAGAGTGCAGCGAGTGCATCGGCAGTTTCTCCTTCAGAAGGAGCATTTGACTTTACTTTGGCAGAAGCCTCAACTTTAGTTTTAGATTCAATAACAGCCATCTCTTTCTTTGCAGGTTTAACAATTTCTCGTTGCAAAGGAATGTCTTCTTCCTCTACCTCCATCGCTTCAAGAATCGCTTCATGAGCATCTTGTAATCCATCACGAGGCAACAAAACCTCTCTCCCTTCTTTGTCCACCATAGGCACCAATGTTTGCCGAATTGGCGACGGACTCCATGAGGTGAAAGTAAAATCTGGGTCTTCAACAGGGCGCGCAGCCAAATGTCTGAGGAATTGAGGAATTCTATCATGAAGACTTTCAATTGCATCAGGTTTGCGTAATTCTAATTCAGTTTCCAACGCCAATGCAACATCATTTTTCCAAGGCAAGGTCTTGAGACGGCGTCGCAGAGATGGGTGTTGATCAATTTTTGTTCGCATATTGGAAACCTTTCTCGCAGTACCAACAAGGTCAACAGTGATTTCAATCCGCAATTGAGTGACATTCCATCCGCGATATTCCAATTCTGCTAATTCTTGATCTGTCTTAGCAGCCAATCGTTTCATCGTTTCACCAGCGATTACATCACCAGCAGTTGGAGATGTATTATCTGATTTTCCAAAGCGACGAGTAGTTGCTATCAACTCTTCAAAAGTGCTAATGTTCAATGAAGAAGTTGGGACACTTTCATCCGCTTTGCCCTGACTTAACAATTCCAACCAATCACGTTCTAGCATTCTCAAATGCCTTGCTCCTCGTCTTGCTTGTTTGTCAATGAATTCTTCCATATTGTTGAGTAATTCATCATCAACATCGATTTCTCTAAGAATAGAAACGCGCTTCTCAACTTCTTCAGAACCATCAAACGAGCAATCTAAATGGTTCAAATTATCAATTAATTTGAGCCTAGCATCCAATTTTGGTTGCTCGGACTTCAACAGCTGAAGAGAATTACGCGGTTCTTCGACAACCCGTTGGCGCCATCCATCCATTACCAAACCAGCATCCTCATATTTTGCTACTAACTCCAAACCATCAAGTTCAATTTGTTTCCAATCCAATTGTAAAGATTCAACAATGTCAATGAAATCTTGAGTGAATTCTATTTTACCTGCATACGCTTCGCCCTCATCCTTTCTTTCAGGCCAACGAGATACGATATCCTTCCAACTTTGTAAAGCGTTTAGATGAGTGTTAACCACATTATTTATTTCTGGAAGATTTGCCTCCCATTCTAATAATTCTTCAGCAGTGGCTGCCTCGTCACTTGGTAAAATAATGCCAACATCTCTCCAATTATTCAATTGGTCATTGAGAAGTTGTTGCCTTTGATGCAAGTTATCAGCAATTGCAATAATCTGCTGTTGAAGGCCCTGAACATCCCCAGATAACCCCTCTTTGATCAATACCAATCTTCGACCCTCGTGATGGTCGGCCAAACTTTCGTCAAACGGAGCAATTTCTCTTATTATCATCAGGCGTAATTGTTCATGCTCATCATGCAGTAAGTACCACTTATCAATTTCATCTAATGCTTCTTTGAGATTCAATTCTGAAATATAACCAACATCGTAACCACTATCCAACATTTGTCTCATTGAATTGGTAATCAATTCATTTTGCTTTTCTTCAATCTGCTCAATTTCGCTCAAACCCTCTTCAATGGTTTCTAAATTCGCAGGATCCGATAAGTATGGAATCATTACCATTGTGGCAGCAGTAGTAGATTGGTCCAATAAGTCAAATCTCTTTAGCAATTCTTTGCGTATCTCCCCATTGCCAACAGTAGCCCATTGAAGTGCACCTGCTTCAAGCTCCAATTCCCAAGGGCGGTTATCTTTAGCCCAATTTTGATATTCAATCAATACTTCATCAGCAGTCATTGGATCTTTCAAATCATTCTGCCAACCTTCGGCAATAACAACATCTTCTTCATACCAGTTTTCAATAACAGAAGTTAACCTATGGCGCAAATTAACACTTAAGTTGACTAAATATTCAGCTTTTTGCAATCTCTCACTGGCTGTTGCCGAATCACTTGAAAGGAAATCTTCTAATCCATCAACAACTAAACCCGAGTCGCTCCAATCTTCCAACCTTGAATAATACCAAGGTTCTTCAGAATCAACATCGGAATCGGCACCCACGGTCTCACCTAACCTTGACAAGAACAGCCACAGCCTTTCAATGTGAGCAATGTAGACGACAAATTATTGCATTTTCCCCCATGTCATGACAATGCCATCAATATCATTAATTGAAAAAAGTGTCTTTTTTTACTAGGCCCCCTTTAGGGGGCGGTAAAAGTTAGAAGGTCTTGAAAACGCCTTCAAAAACCACTTTTCAGCCGCAGACCATAAAGGCATAAAGGCAAGGTGAGTGATAATGGACCCCTTAACAGTACTTTTCAGCCTCACTTGTATTGGCGTTGGAGGCGGCGTTGGTTATTGGCTGAAGAAAGCCGATGACAAATTCATTCTACTCAATGAAACAGGCATTTTACTTCAAGAATCTCAAGCAGCCAATTATGCTCATCTCAACAGTGAAATCGGTGAATTGCAAGGTTCTGTGGGAGATATGTTAGGATTAATTGATGCTTTGAGAGCCACTAACCCTGAGTTGGATGGCGCAATACTTTCTCATGCAACAATTACACGTTTGGAAAATCTTGGAGAATTTGCTAACCAAGATGAGATTGAATTAGCGATTAGAGATTCTTTACATTGTATTGAAACATTAGTGGCCACTGTAAGCAGTGATACAGCAGTTGGTTCTGAAAGTGTTCTCAATTCAACAAGCGAATCTTTAGTAATCCGGCTTCTTGATTTATTCATCAGCAAGAATGTTACATTAGACCAACTTGGAATAAACTCCCTTTCAGCCCATAAACTAGGTCATGTTGCGATGTCTCTAAGGCAATATGAGTGGGCCGAATCTGCATTTGGTCTAGCATACCAAGCATCTCCTGGCAATAGTAATTTACTCGAAGCATTAGAAAAGATTGCCATTATCAAGAGCGACCCTGTACTACGCCGTCATTGGTTAGAGGCTAGAATGACAGTTACACCAGACGACCCAGATTTACTTCGCTCACACGCTCATTTACTAGCTAGTTTGGGTGATGAAGAAGCGGAAAGAGACGTACGTCGCCTAGAAGCACTTGGACTTGACACAGCCGCAGACCGTTCATTATTATCTGGTCTACGCGCTAGAGCAGGAGCGCGCAGTGAAGCATTAGAAGCGATTGAGAATGCACTTGCTGAAGATCCAAGTGTGGCTAATGATTGGTATAGTCATGCAAAACTACTCTATCAGGAAGAAGAGTCTGGAAAAGCACTAACTTCTGTTGACCGTTGTTTAGACTTAGACAGGCAACACGGTGAGGCTTGGGCATTGATGGCGATTCTCTTAGCACCTAATAAAAACAGACTCAAGGAAGCATTGAAGGCTGCTACACATGCAGTGGCATTGGATTCAGGTGGAGTAGATTTGATGATGCTGAAAGTAGACTTACTATTTGCAAGTGGTTCGCCGGCTGATGCAGAAAAGGCAATGCAAAAAGCACTAGAAAACAATTTACAAAATGGAGAATTAAGAGCATTAATCGCTTCAAGGAAGTTATTGGAAGGAGATTTCATAGAAGCACAAAAGTTGCTTGATGAAACACCAGTAGGAATCGATCACACCTTATTACATGTTGTTGAAGGCCGACTTCATTTAGCTAATGCAGACCGAGCACGCGATGGAACTGGTCAAACAGATGCTGTATTGCTAACCAATGCATTTGCAGCATTTGATGAAGCGCTCAAATTGGATAGAGAATCAGGTGTAGCATGGCTTGGACTTGCCCGAAGCAACCGTTTACTACAAAATCTAAAGGAGGCTGAAGAATCACTTGATAGGGCTAGAAGACTATTGCCTGAATCCGACCCATCGGCATCGGTTGAATCAGCATTGTTATCGCTTGATAATGGTGATATTTCTGCCGCTAGCACCTTTATTGATGCTGCCGACATCCATGGAGAAAATGCCACAATATCATACGTCCGAGGAAACATAGCAGCCCGCTGTGGCCATCTTAACCAAGCCCTAGATCATTACAATGAAGCCTTGGGATATGATGCAGGACATATTCGTGCTCGTCTAAACAGGTGCAGTGTATTGATGGCAACCGATGAACCTAAGAAAGCATTAGATGATTCAGAAATACTCTTGGATTTGGCACCGAGTTTGACTTTAGCAAGATTACGAAGAGCAGAAGCGGCCATGATGCTCGGTGAATGGGAGCCAGCAAGAGACGACCTCAAGATTGTCCTAGAAAATTCTCCACATCATCACCATGCACTTACACAACTCGCCTCTTGCCATATGTCTTTGAAGAGACCAGAAAGAGCTGAAGGGCCATTGAATGAAGCCCTCCGATTAGTCCCTGACCATGCACCAGCATGGCATCAGCGCGGTTTACTCTATCTTGACTGGGGTAGGGAAGAAGCAGCATTATCTGATTTCGAAGCAGCAGTTCGTTCCGACTCTCAACATTTGGATGCACGGTTGCATATCGCAGCATTGCATCATGAAGCACAGCGCCTCGACCAGGCCAGTGCAGCATGGAAGAGCGTCCTTGCAATCGATGCAGATTGTCAAGTTGCCCGAACTCGTTTAGAAGAGTGTGAAATTGCTCAATTGGCTGCAATCAATTGATAGTGCACAAGCGAAATGATTTGAACAAGGTCCTACATGGGCCTGTTATGAGCCTGAGTACATCCGATATAGCCCCCGATTTTAACTTAAAAAATGCAAACGGGAATTGGTATGGCGATACGGTCTCACTTGAGAAAGCCAAAAGGCCAAACGGCATCGTAGTTGCCTTTGAATGCAACCATTGCCCTTATGTTGTTGCTATGATTTCGCGAATGAATGCAATGGCCGAATATTGCGAAAACCTTGGAATTGGATATGTTGGAATCAATTCTAATGATGAAAACAATTATCCGGAAGATTCCTATGAAAACATGGTCAAGAGAGCGGATAATGGAAATGGAATGCCATACTCCTATTTGCACGATGCAACACAACAGGTTGCTCAGCATTATGGAGCCAAGCGAACACCTGAGTTTTTCTTATTTAATTCACAACTTGAATTAGTTTATCAAGGAAGAATGGACGATTCACCTCGTAACCCCGCTGAAGTCACAACATCTGAATTAACTGAT
>JANXHP010000128.1 GCA_024958795.1 Candidatus Poseidoniaceae archaeon
TTGATATCACAACCAGTAATCCTGGTGGTGGTCAAAGTATGGAAAGTATTGATGTTACAACCACGAGTCTAACATCTGCAATGATTACCTTTAGCGGTCTAAGTGTTGGAAGTAATTATAATTATAATTATTCAAGTGCACAGGTTATGTTTGATGGTTCTATCTCTTGGTCCACATCTACCAACGTTTCATTCAATGCTACAGCATCAATAATGACACAAAATGTATCGGTATCTCAACCTCAAAATGTTGAATCTGAATACTATATTGTTTCTTACTTCAAAGATTCAACAGGCGGCAACATTGCCTATGATGACGATTACACATACATAGAGATGGTAGAGGCTACAACTTCATCTTCAACAACAGGAGAAATATCACTAACAAATTTGTCTATTGGAACAGATTATCATCTGGAGTGGATAGTCTTTGATCTTGTCCTATTTGATAATGACATGAATATTTCAATGGATGCATATTCTGCACTCAATGCATCTACTGTTGACACGAATGATACCTCTTTCAATGCAACAGCAACCTCTGCCACCATTCAACTAAATTGGTCTAACCCAACAACATTGAATGAACACTTATTCGCTGCAATTCTTTCACACAATAATACAACAACAAATCATAATAACGGTAGTGGATGGATAGGTTTCCATGATGAGGAGTTCATTCCACAATTGCCAACTCTGCTAATCGATAGCCATTCAACAAGCAGCACATCATCAACAAATGATGTTTCTGTCAAAGGATATGATTTAGTCACCGGTGATGATTACAAGTACCAAATTAGAGTTACTGACAGTAGTGGTGCCTCTGTTTCTACTTTGAGTTTAACCAACTTTACTGCTACAGCATCTAACATGAGTATGCCACTATACACATATTCAACACCAACAACTAGTGGAGCGTATTGTATCATTGTAGACTTGTTCTCTGTTTTAAATGTTCAATTAATTGGAGATTCTACTTGTTTCAATATTACCCTTGATGATGATAATGATGGTGTTGCAAACGAACTAGACAATTGTCCTAACACTCCAATAGGAACAATGGTTGACCAAAATGGATGTGCAAGTTCTCAAAAGGATACTGATGGCGATGGCCACAATGATAGTTTTGATGCATTCCCTAATGATTCAAGCCAGTGGTCTGACGCTGATGGAGATGGATATGGAGACAATCCTAATGGAAATAATTCAGATGCATTCCCAAGTGATTCAAGTCAATGGTCTGATGTTGATGGAGATGGATATGGCGATAATGCTGGCGGAAATAATTCAGATGCATTCCCTAATGACCCAACTCAATGGTACGATGGAGATGGTGACGGATATGGAGATAATTCAGCAGGAAACAATCCAGATGAATATCCACTTGACCCAACTCAATGGAAAGATAGTGATGGTGATGGATACGGAGACAATAGCGCTGGTACCAATGGAGACCATTTCCCTAATGACCCATCACAATGGTCAGATATTGATGGTGATGGACATGGAGATAACGCTAGTGGAACTGATCCTGATGAATTCCCAACTGATGCTACCCAATGGGAAGATACTGATGGTGACGGATACGGAGACAGTCAAACTGGAAACAATCCAGATAGATTCCCTTCAGATAATACTCAATGGAGTGATGCAGATGGTGATGGATACGGAGATAACCAAGCTGGAAACAATCCGGATGCATTCCCTAATGATGGCACCCAATGGGCAGACTCTGATGGCGATGGATATGGAGACAATCCTACTGGAGCAAATGCTGATGCATTCCCTTCAGATAACACTCAATGGACTGATGCTGATAATGATGGCTATGGTGATAATGCAAATGGTGTCAATGGTGACCAATGTTTAGGAACACCTGCTGGAAGTGTTGTCGATGAAAATGGATGTGCAGAAAGCCAGAAGGATGATGATTTGGATGGTGTAAATAACGCAATGGATGCTTGTCCTAATACTCCTGCTGGTTCACCTGTTGATTCAACTGGTTGTGCTGCAAGTCAGGAAGATTCTGATGCTGATGGTGTAATGGATGCTTATGATGACTGTCCTAGCACAACTCTTGGAGAATCTGTTGATGCTGCTGGATGTGCTACATCACAACTGGATTCTGATTCAGATGGTGTAATGGATGATCGAGACCAATGTCCAAACACAACCGCTGGAGCTAATGTCAATACCTTTGGTTGTGCTAGTGATGAGAGAGATACTGATGGTGATGGAATTGTTGATAGCAATGATATTTGTAATTCTACCCCAATTCTCGAAGTTCCAGACGCTGATGGCTGTTCAGATTCTCAAAAGGATGATGATGGTGACCTCTTCACTAATGATATTGACCAATGTCCACTAACACCATTGGGTGAAAATGTAGATGTAAATGGATGTTCTAGTTCTCAACGAGACTCTGATGGAGATGGAATAATGGATGCATCTGATAACTGCCCTGTTACTCCAAATGGTGAACAAGTTGACAGCAATGGCTGTGCTGATTCACAGAAAGATGAAGATAACGATGATATATGGAATTCTGATGACCATTGCCCTGATACTGCTGCTGGTGAAACTGTAGATTTCAATGGTTGTTCTGACCAACAAAAGGATGACGATGATGATGGTGTTAGGAATCACATAGACAAATGTCCAAACACTGTTCCTGGATGGATTGTTGATGAAGATGGTTGTGCATTAAATCAAATAGATAGCGATAGAGATGGAGTTAGTGATGCAGATGATGCATTCCCTAATGATGCCAATGAAACTACCGATACTGATGGTGATAATGTCCCTGACCGATGGGATTTCTATCCTGAAGACCCATTGAGAAGCCAACAAGAAGTTGCTGAGAATGATGGTAATGTTATGATTTATGCAATCATAACGATTCTGATTATTGGAATTATCGCTGCTGTAATGTATTTCAAACGTGGCGAACCAATAAGTCAATCACCATTTGAAGTTGCTAATGCAGAACTAGATGCTGCTTCTGAAGCAGCGTTTGCTCAGACTAATGTTGACAAATCAGTACCAGAACTTGCTGTCGGAACACCAGGTGAACCTGTACAATGGGAAGAAAATGGAACCAATTGGTCAAGAGATGAAAATGGTACATTATCATATTATGATCCAACTACTGAAACTTGGCTACAATACCAATCTTGAGTTTGACAATAAGAGTTGCAAAAACTCACTATTTGTGGGTATTTTGTCAAAAGCATTTAGTCCATTCGTCAAAAATGGAGTATCATGGAGGGGTTAAGGCGTAGTGAAACTGCTGAATTAGCCCTTGGCGCACTAATCTCTTTTATTGGAATAATGGTTACTTCAGCAGTAATGGCATCCGTATTAGTTGGAATAGTTCAAATTACTTTCAGTAATTCTCATGAACATGCTGCAACACAATCTGAAACTCTAAATGGAATTATTCAAGTTAATCGATTTGAGTTATCTAGTTATTCAGCCCTTAATACTGATACAGATGGAATCTATTTGGTATTTGAATTTCCATTCATTCTCAATGATTTAGCGGATACTGATGTCGTTTGGTCAATGCTTTGCCCAGATGCTAGTGAAATCAATTTTATTTCAGGAGATTTTGTGGGAGCAACTGAAATAGGTGATGATGGGGTTAGCGATGGATTAATTGATGTATTCACCAATTCTGGAATGTATCATATGTTTATTGCTATTGGGCCAAATGTTCCAGTTTCAGGAACGCCAAGTGTTTGTGATATTTCCCCTGACCATTCAGCGGAATTAACAATAGCAATTAATGGTGGAAGGACAACGACAATTCCATTTGAAGTCGGTTCAAACCCATATGCTGGGATGATATTTATTTGAGGTGATTTGATTGAAACAAGAATACGATGATAATGCTCAGTATGGTATAGGACTGATGATAGTCTTCATGGCATGCGTTATAGTTGCCGCAATTACTAGTGCCGTAATTATCCACGCAGTAGAAAATTTAGCGCAACAAACTCAACATACAGCACACGATGCGAGTAAGGAATCTGCTACTCAAATGATTATCCTAAATGCTTGGGTTGAGGATTGGTATGATGATTATCTATTCATGATAGAATATCAATCGATGGGTAAAGAAGTAGATCCCGCTGATGTCGATTGGATATTATCATGTGAACATAATGGTAATTTCTATTATAAAAGTGGTTCACTTGATTCATGGCAATCAGGAACTGGCTCAATTTGGGAAGTAGGTAAACAGCCGAGTTCTGTCTCAAGTCTTGAATCTGGTAAGAGGTATTTTTTCGGAATTGATGGTGGAACCAATGCGCAACCCAATGGCGCTCATTGTGGTCCAAATTGGATTGAATCAAGGGGGATTACTGCAACTTTCATGATAAATATGCCAGATGGAGGAGTTACAACGCAAATACTTCAAGTCACTGACCCAACAATAGGCGCTTCTGTAACATGATTCAAAAATGAATCAAACTACACCCTGTGCTTGCATAGCTTCAGCGATCTTTAGGAACCCTGCAACATTTGCACCAAAGACATAATCTCCTTCTCGACCATATTTCTTTGCAGTCCTATATGCATTCTTGTGAATACTAATCATGATAGCTTCTAACTTTTCATCTACTTCTTTACGAGTCCACGACATACGTAGTGAATTTTGTGACATTTCAAGCCCAGATGTTGCTACACCACCTGCATTGCTTGCCTTACCAGGTGCGAATAGAACTCCTCCTTTTTGGAACGCTTCAACTGCTTCAGGTGTACAAGGCATATTTGCTCCTTCTGCAACTGCGATAACTTTGTTCGCGACCAACATCTTTGCTTCTTCACCATCCAACTCGTTTTGAGTTGCACATGGAAGTGCGACATCGACATTAATATTCCAAAGACCGCTTACAGAAGGCTCTGGTTCTGCTACAGTATATTCCACACCATCGAAATGATCTGCATATTCTGAAAGTCTTCCTCTGCGGTTGTTCTTTAGGTCCATGATATAATCTAACTTCTCATGGGTAATTCCAGCAGGGTCGTGAATCCATCCGGATGAATCGGACATTGTCACAGGTATTCCACCCAAGTATAGGACCTTTTGACAAGCAAATTGTGCAACATTTCCTGAACCTGAAATTGATACTGTTGCACCCTCAAAGGACTTGCCTTTTGTAGCCAACATCTCTCTTGCGAAATATACTAAACCATATCCTGTTGCTTCTGGACGGATTCTAGACCCTCCATATGAGCGGCCTTTACCAGTTAATACTCCACCTTGGAATTCATTTTGTAGACGCCTGTACATGCCGAACATATAACCAATTTCTCTACCACCAACGCCGATATCACCGGCAGGCACGTCACAATTATGCCCAATATGTCGCCAAAGTTCCATCATGAATGACTGACAAAAACGCATGACTTCACCATCGCTCTTACCTTTTGGATTGAAATCTGAACCACCTTTACCGCCACCCATTGGTAGACCTGTTAGGGAATTCTTGAAAATTTGTTCAAATGCTAAGAACTTCAAAATTGAAGCATTTACTGATGGATGGAATCGGAGGCCACCTTTGTATGGCCCAATCGCACCATTAAATTGAATTCTATATCCACGATTTACTTGGATTACTCCTGCATCATCAACCCAAGGAACGCGGAAATGAATCAGTCTTTCTGGCTCAACTACGCGTTCAATGATTGAAATGTATTCAGGATGTGCTTCAATCACTGGTTCAAGTGATTCCAATACTTCCTTCACCGCTTGGTGGAATTCTGGCTGATTAGGGTCGCGTGCGACTACCTTGTCGTATATTGCATCAAGTACGCTCATTAGGATACACCTTTCACACTATGTGTGTATTTGATGCCCGCCGCTTACCCCTTCTAATAGTTGCCATTAACAGCGCAGATAAATAGCCCTTTTGAGGGGTGCTGAAAGGGAGGGCAGTGGCCCCTTTATGGTGGAATCGCCTTCAACAGGAGTGTAATAATAAAACCTTCAACGATATGGACAAACAGTATTGAAACGCTCTAACCGTTCCAATCTCCTTGAACCATTTTCATCAATATCTTCCATAGATCGTATCGCTTCTTCGATGAGTGCATGTTGGTCTTCTTGGAGTCCAATTAATTCTCTTAGATGATTTAGCATCTCCCATTCATCTTCGCTTATCACTTCATCATCAAGAGCTGCTATCAAAGCACCTTGATATGTTGCAACATCTCCAATATGATGTCCTGAATAGTCTACTTCATTATCTGTAAATGGATTCTTTTCTTCACCACGAACAACAGAAAGACATACCGCCGTATCACTGGGGTTGACTCCCAAGGCATTTGCTAATACGCGAAGAATCGCCGCTTCATTATCAGTTACTATTTCATCATCCATTGCAGTTCGCAGAGTATTGATGTAGAGGAATAAGCCTCGTGATGGAGTTAGGGACATACCCATACGTGAAGGGATTAGGGTTTAGCATTTATTGCAGATAATTCTCAATCTTGGCGATGTTTTCAAAATGTCACACAAAAGTGTCTATACTATCGATAACAAGTTGAACTCAGGTATTTACAATTTAGAAAATGCCTTGCAGCATACGCTTTCCCCTCCCAGGATTATTTCGAATAGTATTCGTAATCACTTGTATGTCATTCTGTCATCATATGGAATACTATTATATGCTGCCCGAACCTGTCTTGGAGTACTGAGGGAGAGAAAATGGGCAAGCCAAGTAATCTCGTTTCGCTAAGAATCACTGAGGATGACCTCAATGTTTTAGATTCAAGAATCGGACTAGACGGAGCGCGAAATCGCTCTGATGTAATTCGTCTAGCAATTCAACAATTCCTTCAAGGACAGCCACTATTACCTGAGATGGATAGCGTCCGAATACCAATTGGCCGTGCAAACAAAATGCACCTAGGTCAATTATACGAACTTCAAGGCATTAGTCCAGAAACTGCTTGCCAAGAAGGATTGAAACTCTATATCGCTAATGCAATTAAGCAACAAGCGGAATTAAATGAAAAATTCGAATCTGCTCTTGAGGTGTCTCGAGCAGTTACGATCAGAAGTGAGGAATACCACGAATAGTGGGTGAGCTCGGAGGGGATGGGATGTCTTGGCAAAATGATGGATTTAAACCACATGATGCCACCTTCAGTGCTGTGTATGGTGAGGCCAACCTACACGGATTAGCCACCTTGCGTCTACGTGCCCGTCGTGCACATAATGGTCAAAACCCAACAAACGGCCTCCCCGATGACGACGACGGGGAGGACTCCAATTCCACCCCAGCTAGCTGAGTTGGTGGTTACAACCCGTGCCCAGACCCCCAAATATCTGGGCACATTTACTCAAGTAAGGCGTAAGCCTTGTCATTCACTCCCCAATCCTTTAGAAGGGTCGGCAATGGAGTATGATTATGACGTCACAGAATGCATCAGTTCATCCTGCGATTGAATACTTGGCACATCAAAAACCAAGACCTGGCCAAATTGACATGATCATTGAGGCAAATGAGTCGTTATCCAATGGAGGTTTCCATTTAGCAGCAGCTCCTACTGGTATTGGAAAGACCGCTGCTGCCCTTGCAGCCGCACTGGAAGTTGCAAAAAAATCACCAATGCCTAAGAAAATATTTTTCCTAACATCAAGGCAAAGCCAGCATAGAATTGTTGTTGATACTGTTAGAAGATTGAATCAATTGCGCAAGGAAAACGGAAAAATTACTCTTGTAGACATGATTGGGCAATCTGGTATGTGTGTTCAACCATTTGCTAAAGAATCTTCATTGGTATTTTCGATTCTTTGTTCGCAAGCAAGAAAAACTCGTAACTGTAGGCCGTGGATTACGCATGCTCCAAGCCTAACTCAAAGAATATTGGATAGCCCATTACATGTTGATGAATTGGTTGAATTGACGAAAATCCATCGAGAAAATGATGTCATTACCCAGACTTGCCCATGGAAAGTAGCCCGCGAGTCAGTAAAACATGCAGATATATTTGTTGGAGATTATAATCACTTATTCGATGATGGAGTTCGTGAAGTTAGCCTAGAAGCAATGGGTGTTGGTCTAAGTGATATCATCATCATAGTGGACGAAGCGCATAATTTGGCTAATAGAATTAGATTGACTATGGAAAAGAGATTGACTCGGACAATAGTAAGGAATGCTGCGATGGAAGTAGAAGAACATTTAGGGGCATTACAGGAACATTATGCTGATGGTGGACCTACAGCAAATGAAGATGAAATTGATTTGTATATGTGGCTATTAGAAGTGATGAAAGCATGCCGAAAGACATTCTCTGAATTATTTCATACCATGCACAGTACCTTGCCAACTGGTAAAGATGAGCAAAAAGTAGAGGCAAGTGATTTTGTTCATGCCATCCACAGTGCTTGTGATTTGACTGAGGGAATATTGGGCCAGAAAACTATCATTGGTTCTAATGAACAAATCACTCCATTGATTCCTCGTAAGAATCGTATAGAAATAATTCAACAACTTTTGGCAAAAGTGGAAATTGAAGTTGATACTGATGCTGATAATGGGGCATTTGAGCCAGATTCACATCGTTTTGCAGAAATTATAGGCTGTGTTAACCGTTTTGGTGGAGGAACTGCTATGACATTAATCTTTGATACAAAGGGCAGGGATGGTAGAATCACAACTCATTTGCTGGACCCTGGATTAGTCTCAAAGCCCGTTTTTGAAAACTCATCCGGTGCCATTCTGATGTCTGGAACTCTATATCCTCCGACAATGTATGCTAACTTGTTAGGGTTACCTAGTGCAAATACAACTTCAAGATCATATAAATCACCATTTTCAGGTAGTAGAAGGCCTGTATTATTAGCTCAAGATGTTACAACAAAATATACTGAGAGAGGTCATGATATGAATATGAAAATTAGAGCACAAATTGAGGCTCTAGTCAAAGGGACTCCGGGTAATATTGCAGTGTTTGTACCATCATACAAAATGCTCAACGAAATATTTGCCGATGCTCATTTCTCAGGTATACGCAAAGTAACCGAATCTAGAGATTGGACAAAGCAGGATATTGATGGAATTGTTGATTTGTTAAGAGATGGTAAGGACTCGGGTCAACGAATACTATTGTGCGGAGTTTTTGGTGCAAGGTTAAGTGAAGGTGTTGACTATAATGGAGGAATATTAGATGCAGTCGCCTGTGTTGGAATCCCTAACCCACCTCCATCGGTATTGAATGATTCATTGAAAGAATATGTTGCTGAACGTTTTGGCAAAGATTTAGCTTGGCAATATACTTCAACACAGCCAGCAATAAATTCAATTTTACAAGCTATGGGTAGGCCGATTAGGTCGATAGGAGACCGTGCGCTTATCCTACTCTTAGACAAACGTCATTCGGATAGAGTATATTCTAAATGCTATCCAAGTGATTTGATGATGAGTAGCACATCTGGACCTGAAACAACAACAAGTTTCGCTAAGCGATTTTTTGCGAAGGTTCATACCACAACAGACGAATGAGATTTCATACTGAGGAGGACGAAGGTTCATGGACATCGCAAACAACGGCAACGATATGGAAGAGTGGCAGGACATTGATATCTCTCTAGATAAGCCAACCGATTTGGCACCGGATGAGCCGGTTTCAAACGGACTGGAAGTGACCCCTGACCTTCTGCATGATGAATTTCATCAACAAGCTGGCCACTTAGGTGAAGTAACACAATTACATAGCCAAGTATTGGTTACTGCAGGAATGATTCCTGAGACTCATATCGCTGAAGTTCAACCTCAGCGTCAACTTGAGTGGGTGATCAAAGAATTGCATGGAAGATTAAATCCAGATGGATTGACAGTTCCACTTTTGGGTGCAGAAATAAACCAGATCCATTTACAAGTAATGAGGACTGAAACTCGTGCAACTGTGAAATTGACTATTACTGAAGAGAACAA
>JANXHP010000099.1 GCA_024958795.1 Candidatus Poseidoniaceae archaeon
AGTAGTTGCCCAAGTTCCATCCCATTGAGGGGGAACATTGAGATTTAGCATCAATTCTCCATGTCTAAATGCATTCCTTAATGCAGTAATAGGGTCACTTTCCCAAGCAGGATGCTCTGGAATATCAGGCCAGCGTGAAATGTGATTTGCAGTTACATCAATATGTGGACGGCACCTGTTTTGTGGGATTATTGGTAATACCTTGAGCGCCGATTCAACAAGTTCAACAGTAGCAGTAATAGCATTCTCAATACCTTCGGAATCAAATGAAGTAAATGAGGAAGCAATCGCAGGCATTCCATACAATCCTGCTTCTCTTGCAGCACCCATTGTGCCGCTGTGCAAACTATCTTGTGAAAGATTAGGCCCGAGGTTAACTCCAGAGATAACTAAACTAGGCTCGATATTTGGAATCAATCTTTGTAGACCACCATCCAATGCTACAATCATAGTGTCGCAAGGTCTTCCATGTAATTCATAGAGATGGATTGGTGCAGTATCAGTAGCAACACACAATCCCCATTTTTCAACTAAATCATTACGTTGACGTAGTTTCATTGGAGAGTTAAGATTGATACTCATGCTTGTAGCACTCTGATTTTCTGCTGGAGCAAACACGATTATTGGATGTCCTGCTTCATGTAATGCTTGTACAAGTAAACGAAATCCAAGTGCTTCTATTCCATCATCATTAGTAAGCAATAGCCATCCTTTTTCAGGATATTGATCTCCACCTACAAGTGTCACTAAAATTCCCCCTCATGCTGTCGTGCTGGAATCATATCCTTCATCATTGTCCAACTTATTATTCGCATCAGGAGTACCAAATATCACAAATAGAAGTCCGATAATCAAAATTGGACCGCCTATCCATGTCCAAAATCCAGGAACTCCTGTATTAAAAAATAACCAGCCGATTAACGAGCCTAATATCGGTTCAAGTGTAACAGCTGTTGAGACCGTTAGCGGTGACATATACCTTAGACAAGTGTTTAGACCAGTATGACCGAGAAGACCACCGATAAATGCAAGAAGTAAAAACCAAGGTAAATAGTCCATACTAATCCAGCCAAAGACGCCGTATTGGCTGGCGCTTGGTTCAAGCATAAATGAGGCTGGAATCAATATGATAGAAGAGATTAATGTTACCGGAAATGCATAGATGAATATTGGCATCCAAGTTCTCAGTATTTTCCCACAAACAATGTATCCAACTACGAATATTGCTCCTAAAAATGCAAGGAAATCCCCAAATGCAGTTACGGTGTGTGAACCTTGTACATCCCCTTGGTCGAGCAATGTAATCGCCGCCCCAATGACACCCATAATCGCTCCAATTATCTCAAGCGAAGTTGGACTTCTTTGATTTGCCATTATCCGTGCCAAAAATATCATTCCAACCACTATTATCAGTGGATGGGTGGTAACGAATAGCAGTGAATGGGTTAGAGATGTTTTGTCTAAACTTGGAATCCATGTTCCAAAGTGTAATGCAAGAGCCAATCCACTCAACCAAACTACCTTTTGCGTTTGAGGAGAAAATACTCGCTTGCGTAAATCAAGATCCATTGAGCGCCATTGCCAAATTGCAAGAGGTGCTAGGATAATCGAAGTTGTTTGTAATCTCCAACTTGCCCTCAGAAGTGGTGGTACGCTGTCCAAATGCTGCAATATTGCACCTGCACTAGAAACACCAGTTACAGCAGCAACTAACAAACCCCATACCCAAATAGGGGTTGCTTGTTTTTCCATTAAATCACACTCAGGCTTCTAATATTGCATCACTGGACTCCACACCGATGACACCTGCACGCTTGAATAAGAGGTAAATGATGAGACCTACAAGTACATTGATAGCGATAAATCCACCCATTCTCAGTACATACCATGTCCATGAATCAACGAATTTATCGCTGAATAAAGAATCAATAAAGGAAAGAATACTCGATTCTGTTCCAAAGAATGCTTCACCAGTTAACAGACCTGCTGCAACCATGAAGGTTCCAAGTAAAATTAGAGCGCGTTGGTTTTCAGCAACAGTAGTTCCAGATTCCTCTTTTATCTTGTCAATACGAGGAGTTAGTTTCTTGTCTTCCCATCGGTCACGAGCAACACCACCAATTAGCATTGGTAGCGTGTGTGGAACATCTAAGTACATTCCAAGTCCGAATGAAGTCCCCATGCCTGTAGCCCATTCAACGAACATTCCAAGCAGGAATCCAAGACCGAGTAGAACCAAATCTCCCTGACCTTCTGCAAAGATTACAGAGAATGTTGCAAAGGCATTTGCTTGAGGAGCGATTAGATCAATTCTTCCTTCAGCTAATTGTATTGATAAGAAAATTGCAACACCGGCACCGATTATGGCTCCAGGAATAACACCCATGATATTTCCTTTAGAAATATGATATGGACGATTTCCAATGTATAATGAATTCTTATAATCTCCAATTACAGTTCCAGACATTGAAATCGCAGAACCGAATACAGTTGTACCTACAAGACCCAGTAATACTGCACCTTCAGTATTTAATTGCAGGAAATCTTTAGCATTCAAGAATACTCCTAATAGCATTAGTAATACTATGAATGATGTTCCAGAAACAGGTTCTATTCCTGTTTCACCCATTACTCTTACAGCAATTGCTCCAAGTAAGAATGTTGTAGAAATTAGTACTACTGCAAATACAAAGGCAGCAGCCACTGAGAATCCACCAATCGTAAAGATTAGTATCATTGCAAAGAATGTAATTGCCATGAAGATTGGGATGTGTTTTAGTGGCCATTCATACCATCCTTTTCCTGGCATATACTCTTGACTACCTTCACCTTTGAATGCTGCTCCAATATCTTTGAAAATTGTTAGGAATGTCTTGTACATCTTAGCCAATCCAAACATTCCACCACCAACAATAGAACCAATGGCAATTGTTCGTATAGTCTTTGAAAATGCTAAAATTTGTAATGGATATCCACCAGGGTTAGCAGCATAATCTTGAATCGGTTTGTTGGTTTGTGACAATGCATCATAAACTGGTACATTCATCCAAACCGCTAAAGGAACTAGGATTAACCATCCAACGATTGTTCCTAGATTTACCAAAAAGGCAACTCTTGTCTTCATGAACCAGCCAATTGCGAACATCGAAGGAGTTAATGCAATTCCAATATATGTGTATGCGAATGGATTGTATGCTGTATCTTCAGACCAGTATGTGTAATTCATAGAAGAACCATCTTCGTTAATACCTGATGGTTGGTGCAATTTTCCATGTGAATAAAATGTAGCAAGACCATAATCTCCAATGTGAATTTGCTCTGCCAACCAATCCAATAAAGTCAGTTTCTTATCTTCTAACCAAATTAATGGATACTCAACAATGAATAATCCAACCATTGTCAATACTGTCCATATTCCTATTGTCTTTAGAGAATCTCTTGCATGCTCAACTGCACCAGTACTTACATCACTAGCAATATCTAACATTTTCAATGTAGCTTCAAAACCAGGAAGTGGTAGAGGATCTTCAACCAACCACACTCTTCTAAAGATAATGAAATACATTATTCCGAGGAAACCTGCAAACATACTTGCTACAATTCCAATAAATGCAAGAGTGAATGTTTGTCCAGCATCCAGAGTGATAAGCGGCCCTGAGGCTAAGAAATACTGGGGTTTTGTCGCCAATAAGAAAATTGCTGGGAAGGTGAAAATAAAACCGGTAGATGCGTGAGTTGCTCCTGTTGTTGCCGACGTTGCAATGTTAACTTCAGAAGGACTCCATTTTAGTGCCATTCCAAGTAGGTAGGCGATATACCAAGCAGCGGAAATTGCCAAACCTAATTTTAATCCAATATAGGCAGTAACTCCAGAAAATACCGCTCCTATTGCGATTCCTAAGAGAACTTTACTAGTATTCCAATGTGATACTGCGAATGATTCTTCAAGGTTTTTCTCCTCTAGATATTGCTCTAGAACACCAGTGTTGAGATTGTTATACATCTCATCATCAAGCCAAGTTAATGTTCCATTTTCAATGGCTTTGAGACCCTCTGGTGTAACAGGTTGTCGGTACGCTGACTTTTGTACACTCAATGAAAACACATCCAGCGTGCGCACTGCGCACAACCTTCTCACATCAAGGACACTTGAATAGGTTGCTGTCTA
>JANXHP010000073.1 GCA_024958795.1 Candidatus Poseidoniaceae archaeon
TGCTTACATCTTTTAGTCTATCATTTGGATTTACATAATTTCTTACAGCGTTCCAATACCACTCTTCTGGGAACCTAGTTTCAGTGAATACCAATACTGGGCTAGCAGACTCAGAACCAACGACTTTTTCAGAAGATGTATTTGTAATATATTGATTATTGAACCAATCATCAAGAACATCGGATAGAATGTTTGTTGTTGTACCTGTTACTAACTCGGCAGAAAGCGCAGCATTACCTCTTGTTCTTCCAGGGGCAAATGGCCATAATCTGACCAAGTTGGGTTGACCAACAACAGTGAAGCCACCTTCTTCTAAATGAGTCAAGAGAAGGTGGAAATCCCAAGTAGTACATCCACTATCAAGTGAGTCAGTATCATCAAGGCCAATCCAAGCCATTGATGTAAGGCGCGTGGCGGTAGCACTTGAGGGCGTCGTTTCAGAGAGTGTCACCATTGTCGGAAAAATCAAGTACTCGTTCAATTACATCATCGATACCAATTTTTTGATCGCAACGGAATGTTCGCACATCATGATTCAATCCAGCTTTCATGTCAGCAATACGGTCACCAACCATGAATGAATTTCCTTCATCTCTGGCGAGATAATCTATTCCATACTCAAATATTGAGATGTGATTATTAGATTCAGTGGCATCAATAATCTGTCTCCCCACTTGCAACATTCCTGGATTTCCCTTCCTAGCCCAAGCATTATCCCAAGGAACATAAGGACTGTACAGAATCAATTCAAGATGTGCATCTTCATTCTCTTCAAGGAGAATTGTTTGGAGAGCAGAATTAACTTCAGCAAGTCTTTGGTGGTCCCATAATCCCCTTCCAATGGGTGATTGATTGGTAACGATACATATTCTAAATCCAGCATTCCTTATTCTTGCAATAGCGGATGCAGCACCTGGTAAAACCTCCAATTCATCTACTGAATTAATGTAATTCTCACTACCTACATTGAGGACTCCATCACGGTCAAGATATGCTATCCCACCTCTCCATGTTAGGTTGTTAGGCAAAGGTGGAAATTCTACTATGTCAGTTAAACTAGACAAGTGACGTGATGGTAGCATATGTAATTCGCCTCATGAATGACTTGGAAGATTTCTTTCTAATTTTACGGCTTCCTTCACCATGTGATTAATAATCAATTGTAAATCTTCAATTCTCTCCATTGAAGTAGTTTCACAAATGATTGCTACATCTACCATTTGTGCTAATTTACCTCCACCGCCATTATTGTAATCACCAGTGATTGCTGCAGTCCTACATCCAATTTCAAGGGCTTTGACCATCCCATTCAACACATTTTCTGAGTTACCAGATCCACTGTATCCAACTACTAAATCACCTGCTTTTGCCCAAGTACCAAGAGCACCTGCGAAGATGTTCCCGTAACCAGTATCATTTGCCCAAGCCGTCAACGAAGCTGTATTATCGGTGTGACATACAGTCTTCACGCCCAATTCTTTACTCCAATCGCCGGCAGAATGGGAAGGCGTCGCGGCTGAACCACCATTTCCAATGAAGTGTATTGTACCGCCATTATCCATTACAGAAAGTATTTCGTTAGTTAATTGATTCAAATCAGTTTGATTTAAAGCGTTTATCGCGTCAATTAAATCACCTTTATACGCGTCTAAAAAGGCTGAGAAGTCGACGTTCTCCATGTCACCACTAATCAATCGCTAACGGACAGTCTATTTACGACTTGTTGAACCATGACATTACAAAGTGGTGGCTTATACCATCAAGATGAAGAGAAGGGAACGCTAAATGGGCATTGAAGAACTGAGGCTTGTATTTGCATTATTAGGGCTTGCAACCCTAGGATTTGCCTTCCATAGTAAGAGAAAAAAAACATCTGCAATATCTTCAATCGGATGGGTTTCTATTTCAATATATTTTTTCCTTGATACACCTCATTACATAGAATTAGCAGACCCAGTATTAATTCTAATGTCTGCGGCTACTTTGCCGATTGGGATTGCTATAGGATTTTGGGAGTATAATACACAAAAAAATGGAAAAGAAGAACCTGCATTATATTGGCTAAAAGGAGCTGTATTTTGGTCTGCCCTTCCATACTTAGCAATTTCATGGATACCTTATCTCTCAGTAGCACTAGTTTGGTTCACTGCTGTTCAAGCTGTTTTCTTTCTGAGAATAACGGGGGTTGCCAATCTGCAAGTTGGAGAAGCACAAGTAGAATATGTTGATGGCTCAACCTCTCTATTTTCAGAATTTACTGGGAATCCTTGGCTTTACCTTGAACCGCTTGGTGAAGGAGGATTCTTTATTCCAATTCTCAACTCAGATGGCACCCCTACAGGCGTATCAATGATTCTTGCATGTAGCGCATTACAATCGATGATTGTTTTCGTAGGTGCACTAATAGCACTCAAAAAAACGCCTTGGAAATTGAGAGCCCGCGGCCTTTTCATCACATTACCTGTTATCCACATTCTCAATGTGTTTCGAAACGCTGGTATAATCTACCTCGACATGACATACAGAGACTGGCATTGGTTAGGTGTGGGCATGTTTGATTTTGCCCATTCCTATGCTGCAAAAGTAGGTAGTTTATTTGCCATGTTTTTAATGGCGATTGTGCTATTTGAAATTCTACCAGAACTACATAATAATATTCTAAGATTGATGGAACCTTTAATTCCCAAAAAAAGGTCTAACGCTTCTTGAGTTTTTCAAGAACCTTGCCGCGTAACGGCATGCTATGTTCCCAAGCGAATTCCTTCATCACTCTAAGGGCTTGTTTTTCCAATTTAGGATCTGCAACTAGGTCTTTTACATCAATAATATTCTCTCTGGTATTGGCCTTGAATGCAGCTATTGGCTCTTCATTGTGGAATACTAGATAGGCAGAGCCAAATCCAAATCTCTCCCTCAATAGGGACGCAAAGTATGGTGCGAGAGGGTCGGATGGAGGTAGAACAAA
>JANXHP010000021.1 GCA_024958795.1 Candidatus Poseidoniaceae archaeon
GAAGACATTACAAATAATTCCAACAGTACCATACCTTGCAGACTTCTACCATCTGCACCAATTACGCGATGTATACTTACTTCTCTTCGCCTTTGTTCAAGTGAAAGAACAAGACCATAAATCAAAACTGACAACGAAAGAATGACAATTGGAATCATGATAATATAATCAAATATTTGTATTAGACCAAGGAAAATATCGAGGAATATTATGGTGCCTCCAATAATGTCAGTATAGTACAATTCAACGCCTTCATCAGTATAATTTCCCTCTTGCACCCTTGTTCCAAGGTCTTCAAGCCATTCAGCGGCATCATCTGTGGAAGTAGTCGGTAATTGACCTCGGTCAACTGTAACACCAAGATACATGTGATCATTGTTGATTAATATTGAACGCTGTGATTCATTAAGAACTTCCCATGTTGTAAAGATTGGATTTGGTCCAAGTGTTGGATTGCCTAGATCCCATGGGTCATAGACGCCAACAACTGTCAAATTAGTTGCAGTCATCATCATTCGGCAGTAGATCATTTCATTGATTTCAGGAGTTATTTCTCCATCACAATTATCGCTTGTAACACTACCTTCAAGCAAAGTTGATTCATCAACAACATAAGCAAAAGTCAGTGATTCAAGGGAATCACCCACATTGGCCTTAGCCTGAGAAGCAACTGTAGAAGGAAGAATTATTCCGCGTTGTGCACTCATATTTTCAGGTGAAGGCCATTCTCCCATTCCAGAAATAATATTGCCACCAAGACGATTTGCAAATTCTCCATCAAACGCCTCAGGTCCTAGGAAACGAATAGAACGCATATCTGAAATTGGAGGTCCTGATTCTGCTAACTCTGGATAACTAAAAGTGATATTATCCCAATAAGGATTTGAATCATCATAAATTGAATTCATCTCAAGTGGTTGTGCAACAATAAATTCTTGATTGAAGAATCCACCACTATGTATTCCTTGCCGCCCTAACACAAGTGTACAATCAGTAAATTCATTAAATTCTAACATTAACTCATCACATACATTGGTCATGGTTGTGGAGTTATTAGACCATCCTGAAGAGGTCTCTGTAGGGGTTCTAGCGAATTCTATTTTCGCATCAAATGGTTCACCTTTGAGAGATTCTTCAAAGAATAATTGCGATAAACCTACTCCATATGAAAGAACAGTAGTAATTACCAATGAAGCAAGGAAAACACCTGCAATAACAGCAAGTCCACGTTCTTTACCACGCCAAGCGCTCAATCCTGCCAGACGAAGTTGCCCCGGAGTCTCAGTCACCTTACGCATCATTCGCATAGGGAAATTTAGAGATTGAGCAAAATCACTTGGCTTCAATTCAACCAATTCCTTCTCATTACTCATTCTTCTTCACCTCCAAGTCCCCAAGCAGAACGAATATCAGATGCTTTAGTCACTCCATCGGTAAGCAATAGCATCCTGTCAGCATTAGATGCTAAGTCTGGGTCGTGTGTCACCATCAATATTGAAATTGGGTTTGTTTCGTCATGACAAAGGTCTTTGAATAATTGTAATACTTCTTTACCGCTTGCAATGTCTAAATTTCCTGTCGGTTCATCAGCAAGAAGTAGTGGGCGATCACCTGCAATCGCCCTAGCGATAGCAACACGTTGTTGCTGCCCACCGGACAATTGATCTGGAATGTGTTCCATTCTATCTTCAAGTCCAACCTTCACTAGTGCTTTACGAGCTGCTTTTTCAGCATCCATGGATGACATTCCTGATAACTCGAGCGCCATAGCCACATTGTCTATTGCCGTTAGATGTTCTAGTAAATGAAAATCTTGAAAAATCCATCCAACATATTCGCGCCTAATATCAACAACATTTGACGGACTTTTTTGTCCATATGTCTTATCTTTTAGAGTAATTGTACCACTTTCGGCTGGTAATAATCCACCAATAATATTGAGCAGTGTAGATTTCCCGCATCCAGAAGGACCCATTAGAGCAACTAATTCACCCAGTTCAAGTTTCATGTTGACGCCATTAAGAACTTCTAAACGATTAGCACCAGTGCCGAAGCCTTTCTTTAAGACATCAACACTGAGCATACCTAATCAGTACTATCGCATAGACAATAATATATCAAAGATACTTCAACAATATCAGTACAGTGATATAGAACAATTGGCTAATGATGGCCTATATTTATCGCTTGAAAAAGTTGATCCAAGAAAAGAATTTTATTCCATTCGTTATTTCCTGTTGTTCCATTATTTGCTCAACATATGTTTCTAATTCAATATCCATTTTCATCACTTACCCGGGCCTGTTCAAACTGCTCCGTTGGTGTAAAATGTAAAGCGCACCCTATATTAACAGGTGGTAAAGTTGCCAACACGCAGGTGTAAAAAATAAATTAAGTAGTATTTACAACATCTATTCTTCATTTGTTCTGCGTGCAAACATTTCATCGTTCACTTTCAGATTGAGTAGTATTTCGCCAAAATCTCTCGCATAAGCACATTGTCTGCGTAGAGATTCAGACAACTTGAATTCGAATAATATCGTTGCCGCTTTTTTCTTGCTCTTCATCAGTTCTTCCTCATGTGATTCAAGTAATCCTTGCGCTTGCTTTAACTCGTTTCTAGCAGATTCAATTCTTGTTGATTGTTTGGTTCTAATATTTATCATCAATTCTTTCAAGGCCTCTAGCCACTGTGGAATTGCACATAATGGTGCTGAATCGGGTGATAAATTGGGCATTTCAAATTCTAGGAGGTAAGTGCCGATTTGAAATGCGTGGTCCATCATTCGCTCTAAGCTGCGAGCCAAATTCGAGTACTCAAGCGCTTGGTGTCGGCTCACTTTTAATGATGAAGCTACCAGATGAGAATCTAATGCAACTCTAACTTGTCGCTCAACCAGATATAACATTGCATCCACATCCGCTTCTCGTTCTGCTACATCCTCGATTAATTCTATACCCTCTCCATCAAAGACCAATAAAATATCTCTCATCAATGAAACCAGTTGTGAATACATTCTGTTCAAACTTGCATACAAGGGCATCTCACCACTATTCAACAAACAAACCATTCTCATAGTATTATTATCTTCAGTTATTATCTCAAAGCCACGTGTATTTTTCAAAAAACGCCTAATCTCTGCCTGGTATTGCTTGTTGTTGCTTGTAATGTTAGTAATAATAATTTCATCAGCACCTGAGATATACGCTCCCATTAGATGATCATGCAAACTATCAAAATTTATTTCTTTACAACTAAATATTGCTCTTTGGTATTTGTTTTCAAACATGTCAAGTGGAGTTATTCTCAAAGCACCACTCGGCCTCCAATCTATTCTAAGAGGATTTTTTGCTTGTATTGAATTCTCAACGACCCATGCTTTAGGAAGGCTGATCGTATAGGTTGCTCCACCTGTAAGTTGTACTTTCCGCACCTCATATCCACCAGCACCTTCAGCCATAAACGCACCAATATATATTGACCTATATAGATTACCTATAATGTTCAATATATACCGATAGCAACTAGAATGGTACATGGAACCAACCACCTTGCTCCTAGGAACCGCTTTTATTGTGTGTGCATATATGGCTTGGAACATAGGCGCTAACGATGTTGCAAATGCAATGGGGACTTCGGTTGGTTCTGGCGCATTGACCCTACGTAGAGCGATTATTGTCGCTGCAGTGTTCGAGTTTTGTGGTGCTGTATTCTTTGGTAGTCATGTTACTGAAACGATTCGTAAAGGTGTTTTAGACTTCGGAGATACTGGTTTTTCAGAGGAGTTAAGTCAAAAATTAATGTACGGATTTATGGCAGCATTATTGGCTGCTGCTATTTGGCTAACTATCGCCACTAGATTTGGGATGCCTGTCTCAACCACACACAGTATCGTCGGTGGTGTCATCGGCATGGGATTATACATTCAACCTTCTTCTGTAAATTGGGGTAAAGTGCTAGAAATTGTATTGAGTTGGGTTGCATCTCCTTTGTTAGGAGGTATTCTTGCATTCATCTCATTCTATGTTATCAAGCGGCTTATTTTCAATGATGAAGATCCGCTTAAACAAACCAAAAAATTAGCACCGGTTCTTGCTTTACCTACATTTTTTGTCCTAGGTCTTGCATTTCAATTCAAAGCACTGAAAGGATTTTACTCAAATCTTGATTCTGCTGGATATATAGACAAGTCCAAATGGTTACCGGCAAAAGAAGGCTCTACCTTCAATCCATTCGCCGATGGCGCTTGGATTCCAATTAACAGTCTAGCAGTTGCTCTAGCAATCGGAATTATCTCAAGCTCAATTCTATATCTTGTTCTAAGGCGTTATCAATTCAAAGAAGAAGGAATGGAAGGTAGTGAACGTGTATTCATTTGGTTACAGATCATTACAGCATGTTATGTAGCATTTGCACATGGTGCGAATGATGTTGCAAATGCGATTGGCCCTATGGCAGCAATTTGGGATATTGCAACATCCACAACTGGTACATTGTCCGATGGTAATGTTGGAGTGCCGTTATTCCTATTGCTAATAGGTGGAATTGGAATTACCATCGGTGTAGCGACATGGGGCTACAAAGTAATGGATACTATCGGCAAGAAAATAACTCATATTACTCCTTCAAGAGGTTTTGCTGCTGAGTTTGGTGCTGCAACTACAGTACTAATCTTCTCAATGCCATTCCTGGCTGTTCCGATTTCAACAACCCACACTTTAGTCGGTGCAGTTGTTGGTGTTGGACTTGCAGGTGGTGCAGGTGCTGTTGATTTCAGAGTATTTGCAAAGATTGCAGCAAGTTGGGTGGCAAGCCTGCCAATCGCTGGTGCAGGGGCTGTTGTTTTCGTAATCCTATTCGCTGGAACTCCAATCAATGTAGCAATAGTGACATTACTCTCAATCGCGTTAACTTTGGCGGTTGTGATGCGTCCTGACAGTAAAGAAGAAAGGAAAGAGGATTTGGTGGATACAACTCCTTACGACACCTTAGATTCAACGCCGTTTGATATGTTCTATGAGCATGCAAAGGCTGTTGAAAAGACTGTTGAGCATATGCTAACTGCAGTTACTGCTGCATCACTAGGAAAAGATGCTAGCAAGCACATTACTGCAACAATTGCTGCAGAATTAGACGCTGATAATATCAAAACAGATCTGCGTAATCACGTAGGAACTGGAGTAAGGGTTGCAATCGGGCGAGATACATTCTTGCATATGCTTTCACGCCAAGATAGGATTGCTGATTATGCACAAAATGTTGCTGAACAGATTTCATTTAGAGAATTAATGATCGATGATAAAGCAAGAGAGAATTTGAAGGAGATGGCTGAAGCAGTCCACTTAACCGTTCAGAAGTATTCTGAAACAGTGGACCAACTAAATGTCTTGACTCAATCTGGGTTTGCTCCAAAGCAAAAAGTTGTTCTCAATGATTTGATTCTAGAGGTTAATCTTCTCGAACATGGGGCTGATGAACGCGAGAGTATTGCTGCTGCCTATGTATTCTCTGAAGGTGATGACAAGCCGCTAGCGGCTATGCACATGTACAGAATCCTGCAACGCTTAGACGATGTAGCAAATGCTGCTGAGAAGGCTGCTAATGCGTTTTTACCGATGATAAATAAGTGATTGTGACATTTGCACTAATCGCGAAGTTGAAACCGGATTGACAATAGCATTGGCTAACCGAGCCAGTTCCCGAAGTAGATGCACTCGCATCTCGACAGTGGAAATCAGGCTGAGGAAGTGAACCCTATGGGTATGGATTTAGCACTAAAAGCAAAATTGCAAAAGCAAAGATATCACATTGTTGGTGAACATGGTGGTGTCAAAACCTGCCATTGGACAAAAGAGTCACTGCTACGAGATCGTCAATGTTACAAAGGAAAATTTTACGGTATAGCAAGCCACAATTGTATGCAAATGTCACCTGTGGTAGACCAATGTAACCTCGCTTGCACATACTGTTGGAGAGAACCTCATATGGATACTCTAGAACTTACTGACCAGGACCCACTTGACATGCTGTATGAATCAGTACGTGCACAACGACGATTGTTATCTGGATTCAAGGGTAATGATAAGGTGCCAAGAGAAAAATGGTTAGATGCTCAAAATCCAAAGCATGTCGCTATCTCACTCAATGGAGAACCTACTCTTTACACACGACTTTCTGAATACATGGATTTATGCCATAAGCACGGAATGACTACTATGCTTGTTACAAATGGAACACTGCCTAAAGTTCTAGAAAACCTTGACACATTACCAACTCAACTCTATGTTTCATTTGATGCTCCAAATAAGAAAGTCTTTGATGCAGTATGCAAACCAAAATGGAATGCTAATGCTTGGGATAAATTTGAAGAAACTGTTGATTTATTACCTTCTTTAGATACTAGAATTGTGGCTAGGCACACATTGATGAAAGGAATCAATATGTCAGATGAACATATTTCTCAATTCGCAGCATTAGATAATAGGGCAGACCCAGATTTTATTGAAAATAAGGGCTATGTATTTGTTGGACACAGTAGGGAAAATCTATCGATGGAAAATATGCCAAGTCATGATGACATTATGCAATTCTCAAACAAAATCGCACCCCTAACTGGAAGGGAAGTTCTTTCCGATTCTCGGCCGAGTAGAGTCGCATTAGTTGGTCATGAAATTAGTCCAATTCCAATTCCTGAAGCTACAATGTTCTTCCCTGATGATTTGGGAATCGCACCATCTGTCAAGCATCTGACAATGGCTAACTGATTATTAATTAGGGAATTCAACTAGTGAATCTCCTTCAAACCATTGCTTATTTTTCTTCATACACATTTTGAATTCATCACTTGCCAGGTTATTGGCTAACCAATTGTGAATATTTGTCCAAGGTTGAATATCAAACCATTCTCTATCATGATTAGCAAATTGGCGAACAAATGGGAATAATGAATCATTTAGATCTGCATTTTGTTCAAAACTCTGAAGATTTGCATCTAAATCGTCAAGGTAGATTACTGCTGCATTTCTTTGTTCTATCACATCAATATCCTCATAGCGATTAGGATATTTGTAACGGTCCAGGTGAAATTTAAATTCAAAATCATTTCTTTCAATCCAAATTGATTCTTCTTTACTTAGTTGCCAGTCGAGAACATATTGCATAATCTCAAGACTTTCCTCAATGACCGTTCCATCTGGTAATAACAAAACTGGCACTGTACCTTTTGGAGAAATTTGCATCATATGGGCTGGTCTATCGCGAAGAACTACTTCTCTATGCTCAACTTTGAAGCCTTTTCTAACAATTGACATACGGGCGCGTATTGCATAAGGACAACGCCTAAAAGAATACAAAATTGGTAGCGCTGTGGTCATAATAAACCACTCCAATTCAATCTCACTCTGGTGGAATAGGTGGCTCATAACCACCCTTGACCGCTTCTTCTACAATGTTCATATCAGAGTCGACCATCATCGCGACTAATTCTTCAAAAGAAGTACTTGGAACCCAACCTAACTCCTTACGAGATAAAGCTGGGTCGCCAATGAGTAAGTCAACTTCAGCAGGGCGGAAGAATTTCGGATTGGTTCTAACTCGAACTACACCGTTTTGGTCTGTAGCAATAACATCTACGCCCTCTCCAGACCAGGTTAATTCCATTCCTACATGGGAAAATGCAAGATTGATCATATCCTTGACACTGTGTGTGCGGCCAGTTGCAACTACGAAATCAAATGGTGTATCTTGTTGTAACATGCGCCATTGCATCTCGACATAATCTCCTGCAAATCCCCAGTCACGCTTCGCTTCAACATTACCAATCCATAGATTCTCATCGATACCATGGGCGATACGTGCTGCGGTCATGGTGACCTTGCGAGTGACGAATTCAAGTCCACGGCGTGGGCTTTCGTGATTGAATAGAATCCCAGTACAAGCAAACATATCGTATGATTCACGATAGTTTCTAGTGATTTCAAATGCGAAAACCTTGGCACATCCATAAGGTGAACGTGGATGGAATGGAGTAGCTTCAGTTTGAGGTACTTCATGCACCTTGCCGAATTGCTCACTGGAACCTGCCTGGTAATAACGACAGTTTGGAGCGTTCTTACGAATAGCTTCAAGGCAACGAAGAGCGCCCAATCCAGTAATATCTGCTGTCATCATTGGTGAGCGCCATGATTCAGGGACGAATGACATTGCACCAAGATTGTAAAACTCGTCTGGTTGACAAGCGGTAACTGCATTATCAATCGAAGATTGGTCTGTTAAATCACCATTGATTAAATGGAATTTTTCATTACTCATTAGGTGGTTTATGAGGTTGCGTCCAACAGTTGGTTGTGACACACGTCTAACGAATCCATAGACTTCGTATCCCTTTTCTAATAGTAATTCTGCAAGGTAAGAACCATCTTGTCCTGTGACACCCGTAATCATCGCTGTCTTGCCGGTCATGTTTTACCCTGCGACTTATCTCTTTTCAATTGGTCGCGTTAAAGTTATCACATTTTCTAACAATAATTTACCCTTTTGTGGGTTCAAATTAAGGTTGTAAGTCATGACAGCATTGCATGGCTGATGAGTCTGAGGCTATTGAAACTCCTTTGCGAGTATTAATTGTTAGAGGTTCATTCAACACTTTAGGAGGAGGCGAACGGGAATTGTTGCAGTTGCTTCGCCATGTTGGAAATAGATGGCAAGTTAGTCTTGCAACACTTCAGTTTCCACAACAAGCAAAAGAGTTGTTAGGAAATCATGAAATCAATATCATCCAGCCAAAGCACCCATTTTCATGGCCTCAAGGTGCAATAACTGAACTAACTGCAGGGCAAAGTTCTGCAGCCAGTAGAGAATGGAAAAAAATGAAAATTGATTGGTCCAACTATGATGCTATCCACTTTTCTGTTTGCCGTGGAACATTAGAGATTCTAAACTCGGTTTCAGATAATGAACTCGCAGGTAAAGGACTGCACTATCATTGTCTTGAACCACCGCGTTGGCTGTATGAAGATGTCCTTCATCGACAGATAGATGGTACTTTGAAAAGACCTTTGTGGCTAACGAATCTGATTTTTGCAAATCAACGCCGCATTGACCAAAAACTTGTCAAGCGTTTGGCGAAGATGAAGGGTTCGGCGATCTCTGGAAATTCAATGTGGATTCAAAAACAGTTGAGGGATATTTACGAGTTCGCAAGTGATGACAAGAAAGTGAATGGTTCTCCACCGCGCCGTAATTCAAGGGGGCAGATGCTGGAAGCAACACATCTAATGCATGTTTTAGATTGGAAATTATGGCCCCAACTTGCAGACGAGGATGAAAAGAATGCTGGTGATGAAATTCAACAAGCGGTTGTTTCAGCAGAGAAAAACTCGCCAGAAGCAAAATCGTTACCAGATGAATATGTTGTTACCATTGGCAAATTATCTTTCGTAAAGGGAGCATGGGAAACGGTGCAATCTTTGCAAGGAACTGGTCTTTCATTAGTTCAAATTGGTGGTGGAGATAATAGCGATAAAGAGAGTATTTTAGCCCATGGAAGTTCCTTGGGCATAGATGTTTATTGCATGCCACGTCTAAGTCAATCAGCACTTAGAGCTGTGATTAGAGGCTCTGTTGCTATGGTTAGCCATGCACATGGTGAGCCGTTTGGATTAACTCCGTTGGAGGCGATGGCAATTGGAGTTCCCGCATTAATGGTTGATGAGGGAGGTTTCCATTACACTATGGGCCTTGTTGACTCAGGGATGTTGATTTCACGGGAAGATTATAAATCGTGGAATGAGGCTTATGGTTTGGCTCAAGATGATGATACTCGTAAATTATGGGCCGGTAATGGACGCAAATATGTTGAAGAAAATTTCACAATTGATGTCCAACTTGATGCACTGGAGAACTTACTCTTGGAATGCATAAAAAGTGCTTTGTGAATAGAACTGTTGATATCTGTTTCAATTCTTTATATGTTCTCACTCAATTAATGTTGTATGAAGAAAACTGTGGATAGCAAAACGCTACTTATTGTCGGCGCTGGTGGAATAGGTTCTACTCTTGTTGATGTATTGACCCCTGCACTAAGGAGAATAGGAATCAATTGTGAAATAGTGATTATGGATGGAGACTTAGTTGAAGCAACTAATCTTGGCCATCAAAGGTTTACCAGCGAAGACATTGGTCTATCAAAGGTCGAAGCTTTAGCTCAACGCCATATTGCTGACAGTGAATCCAGTGTAACTGTCAGTGCAATAACTGAAAACTTACGTAATTTAGAGCAACTAAAAGGTGCTGATTTAGTCATAGTTTGCGTAGATAGACCTGAACCAAGACGTTTAGTTCACCAATTGCAAGTTCCTTGGACAGATTTGCGTTGTGGTGGCGATGGCCACCTTGTAATGACTAGTGAAAGTCAAACTGCATTAGTTGAAGCCATGACTCCAGATCATCCTGCAAAATCATGTCAGCATGAAGGGGCTCTTGAATCTGGAAACCTAGAATTTGGGTTCCTCAATGCTGCTGCTTTCGGCGCCCAGTGGGCCCTTCAACAATTGCGTGGAAAACCTACACCGATACAGAGTATGGCAAGCATTACCTATGGACAAATGCATTTTCCGGTGGTGAGTGAATGATTTTTATTCCAAATATTGAAGAATTGTGTGAAGATCAAAGAGCATGGGAATACATCTGTAATCTTGCCGAAAACAAGAAGGTTGATGCTCCAATTCTACTAACATTCCAAAGCAATAGTGCTTCGGCTGGAAGATGGGATGCAGTTTACGCAATATCTCTGTTAGCAGGGCTTGAAACATCGGTTCTTATCGATGCTGATGACATGGTATTCATTGACTGGGGTACATCTGGAAGAGTACCACTAAAACCTCCAGTCGGTGCAAGAATGCCCTTCAAAACCTGGGTTCACACCCATCCTGGGTTTGCTGCATATTGGAGCGCTACAGATACCAATAGTTTAGCGATAGGAAGCGCAATTCTTCGTCAAGCAATCGTACTTGGCGCACCGGGTCCAAAAACCGCTATCAACCTCGCTTTTGATGACGATTATGAATGCCAGAATACAATTAATGCTAACGGACCTTTGTCCAATTGGAGTGATGAACCTGTCACACCATGGGATGAATGGTATCAGCAAAGAGAAGAAATCAGTGAGGTGATTGTATGAGTGTTAGGAATCCTAAAGATGATGAAGAAGAACTGAAAGCGCGGTTAGCAATAGCTTTAGGTAAGGGTAAGACCATCAAGGAATTTATTCAATTCATTAGCGATGAAGAAATTGATGATGAATTAGTTGAAGCAATTAAGAACAGGCTTAAATTTGCGAGTGAGAGGGATGAAACGATAGATGTTCACGCACTAATCACTGGAATGCTTGCTATTCAAGGCAAGTGGATTTGAGGAATCATTGATTTGTATAAGTCGGTCTACGACCTTCGATTAGAGCGCTCAAACCTTCTAATGAATCAGCAGTTGAAAATATTCCATTCAATCCAGCTAACTCTAGTGCAAGACCTGCCGAAAGATCGGTTGAAGAAGTTGCATCGATTAACTCACTTGCTTTTGCCAAAGCGATAGGGGCAGTGAATTTCAAACTCTTCATTTGACGAGAAACTTGTTTGTCTTCCATATCAAAACCTTGAGGACATATTCCATTCATCAAATCATCCATATTTGCATCTGCAAAGAAATCATTAGCAAATTGAACAACAGATGATTGGAGATTTGCTGCTTGACCTGGATACTTGTTTGCTGGCTTTCCTTGATTGGAAATTTGTATAACAACTTCATCAACTGCAGCAACATCAACCAAATGGGTAATCAATCCCAAATCATTAGCTGTTTTTGCATCCATGAAGTTTCCTGCTAATACTGCCCACCTTGCAGCAGGAATACCACATATTCTTGCTGGCCTTTGTGAACCACCTAAACCAGGATAAATTCCGATTGAAGTCTCAGGGAATCTAAATTGTGTTCTGCGAGTACCGACTCGGTAATCACACGCAAGAGCAAGTTCTAAGCCACCACCAAGAGCCAAGCCTGTAGTCAATGCAATAGTTGTCTTTGAAGAAGATTCTAATTTATCTAGAACTTGATGGCCAAAGGCTGTAAAATCATAGATATCATCTATTGAATCTGCACGAATTTTGTCAACAAAGAATTTGACATCAGCACCTGCAACAAAAGCCTTACCGGCTCCATCCAATACTATGGTTGAGACTGAATCATCCGAATTTACAATATCCAAAGCACTACCTAATTGTGCCATTACTGTCTCATTCAAAGCATTCATCGCTTCTGGACGATTGATAGTAATGGTGGCAATACCATTGTCAATTGATGTGTCTACAACTTTGAAATCCCAATTAGTATCACCTTGATCGCTGAAATATTGTGGAACTTGCCAGCCACCATTAGCTAACTCTGCATATTGCTTGGCCATTCTATGTGCATTTTCTACTCCAACTCTATTCATTAATTCAAATGGTCCACGAGCCCAACGAAGACCTACCTTTGCACCACGGTCAACATCTTCCATTGAACAAATTTCTTCATCGACTATCTGTGCAGCCACTCCGAAAACGACTCCGAGTAATCGCTGTGAAATGATTTCATATTGTGATTCATCATAATCTTCATCCTGTGAAATTTCCCACATCTTGTTATCTGCTACCAAATCTCTTAGATTCTGAGCACCATGGTAACGAGAAGTATTCAATTGTTCAGCCAAATAATCTGTTGAATGTAATGCGATAGGTGGACCGGTTAGATTCATCAATCCAAATGGCCCTAATCCAATAGAGAATGCTTTACGAGAAACCGCGTCTATTTGGGCTGGAGATGCTACTCCTTCCTGTAATAGCAAACAAGCTTCATTTAGCCATGGTACAAAGAAACGGTTGACTACAAAACCAGGACGGTCTGCACATACGATGACAACTTTACCTAGCATCTTACAATACTGAACAACTTTTTCAACTGTTTGAGCAGATGATGCCTTTGCTGGAATGACTTCTATTAAACGGTTTTTTGCAGGGTGGAAAAAGAAATGAAGACCTACGAATTTATCTGCTCTTCCAGATGCTGCTGCCAATTCATTTACCGATAATGAAGATGTATTGGATGCAAAAATTGTATTATCGTCACAAGCAGAGTTTAATGTTTCAAAAACTGCTGTTTTTACATCAAAATCTTCGAACACTGCTTCTATTACTAAATCGGTATCTGCAGCGGTGTTTTCAACACCCACAACACCAGTGATTCTACCTTTTATCGCTTCAACCTGTGCTTCTCTAAATATTCGGCGTTCAACCGCTTCATTGAGAAAATTTGCAATAATATCTTGCCCTCTATCTACCCATTGCTGCTCTCGGTCCACCATTTGAACATCGAATTCTTCTTGCGCAGTTTTTTGAGCGATACCAGACCCCATATTTCCTGCGCCGACAATTGCCACACTCTGAATAGGTTGCATAAGACAACCCACCAGTCACCTATTCATGAACAAATCGCTATTATTATTCGCTAAATAATAAGATAATTGGGCCTTTATGCAAAGGATTTATGCTGCTTGATGGTTGATAGAAATTTATGCGAGTGGTGAAATTGACATTGGAGGATTTCCCAACAATGGCAATTCTAGATGATTATTTTGAAGAATTATCATCTCCGACAAAGAATGGAAGAGTTGACATCAATGGTGATTGTATGGAGGATTCTCAAATTTTTCCCGGTGAAATCGTTGTATTCTTACATGGAGGAAGGCTTGTGAAAATGGCAAGAGCATCTTCCTCAGTAATCGCCTCAGATAACGACCTTCCACGCCATTTTACAATAGATGCTGAATCCATTCGTATTCCAAGAAGAATGTTACGAATATCTGAATTCCAAGAAATACTCTTCAAAGTCGCTGGCCTTGCTACAAATCTAGCGAGTAAGAACTGGAACCATCTACAAGATTCTGATGTTTTGATTTCAATAATTGACAGATTATAACTTCAGTAAATCAAAGATTTGAGTAAACTTCAGCCATCTTATCATTAAAAATTGTCATACTATAATTTCGTGAATGCTCAATCAATTCTTCATCCACATCAATAGGTCCACCTCTTTGTTTCCATTGAGAATGTATCTCAACAATGGCCTTCTGCCATGCGCTAATATCATCTGCTGCAATACAAGCATTCACAGGCATCAATTCATTATGACTTGCAAGATCTGAACAGAGAACTTTAGTTCCGCAGGCCATTGATTCTAAAGGCGGGTAACCAAATCCCTCACTTCCAGAAGGAAATAATAGCGCCTCAGATTTGATACGCATCCACATCAATTCCTGATGACTAAGATTTATTCCAACCCCATGCCAATTATTGACATTATATTGTTTAGCCAATTGATGGGTTGATAATCCACCATACGGACATTCACCATTACCTACATGATAGATATGAATGTCATTTTTTATTGATTCATCTAATCCGCCCAATACTTCACAAATGAATTTGATTCTCTTTCTTGGGTCATGACTACCCACGATTAAGAGATTGCAACCAATTGGCATATTTTGTGCTGGTCCAGTGACTTCCAAATCCCTTTGAATGAAATTTGCAAAGGCATCGATGTCAAGGCCGAGTGGAACGCAGATGCTTTTTACACTTGGAAAATGTTTTTTACAATCTGATAAAGTTGCCTTTGAATCACAAACTAATAGATTTGCTCTCCTTAATCCATTTCTTAATTTTTTCAAATCTCTTCTACGATAACTTGGTGGCTTTGGCTCACCAACTTGTATGATTTCATTACCTATCTTCACTTGCCTAGGAAATAAATGGAATAAATCATGCACTGTGACTACGACTGGCACTTTGCAATTCTTTGGAACCAAATGCGCCTGTTCCTGATCAGTAATGTGTAAAATATCACAATCACCAGCTTTTACAGAAGATTTTACGAATTTATTTACCACTCTTGGGTGTGACCACCAACGCATCAATAATCGCTTGGCTGGATTCGTTTTCATTGAAAGTTCATATTCACAAGTTGCAGCCAATTGATGACCTTTGATGCTACCATTTTTGAGCGAATTTAACAAATTGTGGTGTGCGCTGCCGAGACCTGTATTGCGGCCAAGTACACCCCCGCGAGCGAGTATTATTGACTTGACCATGACAACCCGAGTCATCCTCTCCTCTTTGAAGGATAAGTCGGATTTATTCGTTTTTGATTCATTTTCTTTTAATTCCCGATAACGCAAGTAACATTCGGTAACAATTTTCATACTCGGTGTGTAAAAGAAATCAAGTAGTCCTAGCCATCCGGACGAGTTGGGACAACCATGCCAGAACCTGCACTTACCATTCCAAGAGATTCTTTTGACGCTGTTCAAATTCATATTGATAATACAATAAAAAACGGTAGTAACATTCGAGATATTCTCGGTAAGTACTCCGATAATGGACCATGGGATACTACTTGGGAGGTTCAAGCTGCAGTTGAAGCATTACACGTATTTGGTTCCCGATGGACTACTGAAATTCTTTCAACACTATACATTGCTGGACCTCGTAGATTTAATCAAATGAAGGGAATGCTATCAGGGATTTCTTCAAGAACATTGAGTGATAAATTACGTTTCCTCGTTGAAGAAGGATTGGTAATTCGCGAAGTTGAAGATGGACCGCCAATCCGTGTTTCCTACATCCTATCAGAGCATGGACGTACATGTGGAAGATTACTCTCACCATTAGTGGCACACTTGAAAATAAGGAACTATTCTGTTCGTAGTGAAAATTAATCGTTGTTTGAACAACGCTCCAATGGATTAAGAAGGGAAGAGGCTAACCCGACTATATGCCTCTACTATCGCAGTGGGTTCGTCAGCGTCCTTGGTTGGCTGCTGGTCTGCTTGGTGCTACTGGAGGTTTGTCTGGGATTGCGGGTGGAATGGCCGCGGCTGCAAGCGCCATTGGAGCTATTACTCTTGGAGGAGTCTCAAGCAAATCCAAACACCAACATGAGCACCCACAGCGTTTGAGAATTCTCACTGCATTGGAAGTAAATCCTGGCTTATGTTATCGTGAATTACAATCTGTTTTGAATACTGCAAATGGGACGCTACGGCATCATCTTGATGTTTTACAAGCCAGAAATAGTGTCATCATTATGCCAGTAAATGGAAGAACTTGTTATTTCGTAGGTGCACCTAGTCAAATCGAAGAACTGAGAGGAATGAAATTAGGTGAACAAGCAGCAGCAAACGCCTTACCGATCGGTTTGTCATTAGTACAAAGATTGATTCTTGAAAATATTGACAAAGAGGGAGTCCCTCGATCTCAAGCTGAATTGGCACGCAGAATCGGTCGCTCAAGAGCAACTATTCATTCCGCTGTTAAAGTTCTAAGACGAAGAGGGATTCTGCGTGAAGATAGAGTTGAATTGATGCCACACATCAATATGGACATGACTTGGCATGGAACTGTGGCTGTGGATTATGAATGGGACGACCGTCGTCGCGACTAAGTCATTCAATAAACGCCTCTTGACAAGCAATTGTTACAAAGTCTTCAAAGACTCTTGGCATTCACTTCACTTTGGTAGAGAAATATGTTTAGTGTTCGATTACAGGAAGTCGCACTACCAACAAGTGATAGGGATATAGACAGTTTAGTCACTTGGTTTACAGATACGCTTTGTTTAGTTCGTAAAAAAGGCGATGCAATGGCTGATTATGGTTTGGCAAATCCAGTTCATCGATTACTTCGTGACCACCTTCTAACTTCTCCAGAAATCGGCTGGGATGCACAGATGTTAGCAGATGAACTTGCATTAACTCCTGCATCCTTGAATCATCATCTAACTCGCTTGGTTGAGGCTGGAATAATTGGATATACCAATGAAGGTAAAGGATGGAGAAGATATTATTTGCGCGGTGGAAGTATTACTAATGCTGTTGAATTGTTTTCAGTCCAATGTAAAGCCATAATCAATCAAAGAATGTCTCTTCTTGCGGCTAACTGGGAGCGAGGTGACTGCCGATTAGCACTTGAACTTCCAGAAGAAGATGCTCCATCATTGTCACTTGGAATTGTTGACCACAGACCCCTTACTCCACAGACCAGTGAAAATTTGTTATCCCAATGGTTAGGTGATTTTGGCCTACTTGGAGAACGTCCTGGAAAGGAAATAAATGCTGATTCTCTCTCATGCAAATTGTTTGAAATTCTTCTAAGTAGAAATGCGCCATTATCTCTTGATGAAGCGGCTGAACTACTCGATGGCCCAAAGCCACGTATCGGACGTATTCTAGAGCGCTTTAGAGCATCTGGAATGGTTGAAAGAGTTGCTAGAACAGATCGACTTTCCATTTCGTTATGGTCTGCAATGATGGCTCAATATCAACGACGTGGTGAAGATTGGATGCTGAAGAAAGGAGGATTCAACCGAATCCTCAATGAAAATCAACAATCAAAGTTGATTCAAAAATTAAAGAAGAATAAGTTGAAAGTTGAAGATGTGGAATCTCAATTAAAGGATGTAAATTCCAAACAACAAATGCTTCTGTTAAACCTATTAGGAGGGCGTTTGCCCTTAGGTCACCGTCTTAGTGGGGAAACTCCTGAAGATGTGGCTCGTCGTGTCAATGAACGGTTAGACAAGGTATTACGACGTATGCGGCGTGTTGCAGAACTTCTCGTTTCTGCTCAAAATTGAATCGCGATTGTGAGTGAGTGAAAATGAGCCAATATATTTCAGCCAAACCAGGCCAATGGGATGGAGAAGAACGCCCTCTCTTTCTCGCACCGATGGCCGGAGTTACTGATTTGCCTTTTCGCCTATTGGCCAAAGATTGTGGTGCTGATTTTACCATTACAGAATTCACAAATTCTACTGCATTAACTCGTGAAGCTGCAATGTCTTGGCAAAGAATGGAAACCTGTAAAGAAGAATCTCCATTCATCCCTCAAATATTTGGAGGAGTTACTGAGGATATGGCTCGCGCTGCAGAAATGCTCAGCGATAACGCCGATATTATTGACTTGAATTTTGGCTGCCCTGCACCAAAGGTGACCAAAATTTGTGCTGGGGCTGCTTTGATGGGCGATCCTGATAATTTGGTTGATATGTGCTCTCAAATTGTTGATAGAATAGATACTCCTGTAACTGCAAAAATGAGATTAGGAACTGGTCAAGGTGAAAATAATGCCCTTGAAATTTGTAAGGAATTAGAGAATGTTGGAATACAACGATTATGTATTCATGGCAGAACTCTCAGGCAAAGATATTCTGGTCAAGCAGATTGGGATTATATCGCAAATGCAGTTGAGGCTGTTGAAGTTCCTGTTATTGCAAATGGTGACATTGTTGATGCAGCATCTGCTTCAGCATGTCTTTCACAAACACACGCAGCGGGATTGATGGTCGGAAGAGGAGCGATTGGAAGACCATCAGTATTTGCTGAGATGAAGGTTGAATTAGGCTGGATGGATGAAGAGCGATTACCTTGGATAAAACAATTCGAAGGCAATTGGCATTCACTATCTGAAATCGGTAGACAATTTGAGACTAGAAAATGGTGTTGGAACAGGTACATAGAATTAGCAAAAAAAACTACTGGATTAGACTCAAAAAGCCTGCGTGGTCATGCAGTATCCTTTACCAAGGGGTTACCAAGTGCCAAAAAAATTAGGTCTATCATGCATGGAAAAGTAACTAGAGAAGAATTCGCTCAAGCTACATCTGATTTTCTTTCATCTCACGAAGAGTGAAATGTAATCTATGGTGCTCAGAATGTTGATTGCCACTCTTCGACATCTTGTTCCTTAGCCCAGTCTTCATCTGTGGTTTGTCCACGAAGTTTGAGTACTTCACGGGCTAGTAGCCAGTAAACTTGAGCAAGAGAGCGTCGACCTTTGTTATTTGCAGGTAATGCGATGTCCACATTGCGCAGGTTGTTATTTGCATCCACAATACCAACGATTGGTAGTCCAGAGTTAACCGCTTCAATCAATGCTTGTTGGTCAGCTGCTGGATCTGTTACAAAAAGAACATCTGGTTCAACATATGAACGAAGTACTGGATTGGTAAGAGAACCTGGAATAAAACGACCGACCGCTGAATTTGCACCGATAGCCTCTGAGAAAAGACGTGCAGGTCTTTGTCCATATTGTCGTGCTGAAACGACCATAATACGAGGGGATTCAAAATTGTTTAGGAAAGCAGCGATAGAACGGATGCGGGAATCTGTGATGTTTACGTTTAGAAGATATAATCCATCTTCGCGAACACGTTCAATAAATCTCATCATGTCTGCACTTTTCTGTTGAGTACCGATATTAACGGCATTCTCCTCATAAGTTTCAAACGGGAGCAATAATGTTGCTTCTTCATCGGACATTAATAAACCTCAGCAAGCCGGCGACATAACCCCCATATTAAACCGCTTCGCACTAACAAAGGCAAACAAAAATACTGTGTTTAGTGAAATTACAACAACCGTGGCGGGGGAGAATAAAAGAAAGAGCCCGTTCACACGAGGTCTACTGGGGGAATTTGCATGGCTCAACAATCTCCAAAATCTGACCTAATAAAGGGTGCTGAACTGCATGAGGATGGTGTTTGGAGATTAGAAAACGGTGAACCTTTGAGAGTTAGTGCCAGTGATTTAGAACGACACGAATATTGTCCTCTCTCTTGGTCACTTGCGCGTGAAGGGAAAAGTGGCCAAGGTGAAGCGATTGTTGCCGGGATGGAAAAACACGCGGCAATTCACGGTCAAGTCAAAGACTATCAGCAGAAGCATTCAAAGTTACGTAGAGCGATGATAATATGGTCATGGTGGTTTGCTGTTGTACTTGTTTTTATTATAGATGCCATCATATTTTCATTAATAGATGACATAGTTCATACTCCAGATTCAATCGCAAGGTATCTCGCTCTTTGGGCACTATCTCTCCTAATTACCAGTATTATTGCAGTATATCTGCCATGGAGAGAATGGGTCGGATGGACTGAGACTATTGCAAAATCAAAAATAGACTTTGAAGAAAGTAGTGAAGATGATATCATAGCTGTTTTCCAACCTCAAAGTTTCATTGGTGGGTGGTTTGAAGCGGGGCGTCTTGAAGCAGGGTTATTGTTTGCAGCAATTGCATTAGCCCTCCATGCAGTCGCTCTTATATGGGCTGATAATAGAACTCAAGCAGGATTCTTGTTAGCAACAATTGCAATGACTTGGACACTATTGGCCTCTTGGCAATTACAAAAAGCACTACTTGCAGAGAATGCATTGGAAATTGCAAGAGAAATCGTAGGGTTACAAGAAAATACAAAAGTTGCATATTCTGATGATGACGATACTTCTGGCCTATTGACAGATCCAATAACCGGACTACGTGGCCGCCCTGACCAAATAGTGATTGTCGATGGTGAATTTATCCCTGTTGAACAAAAAACCGGAAGAATACCAAAATTTCCACACCGTTCTCATAAGATGCAGGTCTTAGCGTATTTGCATTTGGTTGAAATCAGCACAAAGCGTCCAACACCTTACGGTGTTTTACGATATGGAAATGAAGATTTACATCAAATATCTTGGGATGATTCAAACAAAGAAATGTTGTTTAATGCTATTACTGAAGTCCAGAGATTAATGGTTCAAAATGATGCAAAAAGAAATCACAATAGACCAGGAAAATGTAAAAATTGTTCACGCAATTATGCATGCCCTGATGCTTTAGTTTGATTCATTCTGCCGAACAAGGTCCTTCTAAAGGATATTCAACACATCTTTTTGTTATTGTCAATTGGATGTTGAAATTGTCATGAATAAGTCCAAGTGTTTCTTCACCTATTCCTCTTGCTTCAACATCAAGTACCCATTCACCTTTAGCAAATTCAGGTGTTGGCTCAAGAGTTTCTTCAACTGGTGCTGAATCTGAACTAACATCAACATTCCATTGAATTACCCCTTCCGAATCAGTTAATGTGGCTCTTACATACCTCGTATTATTTTCAAATTGTGGAAATAATTCAGAAAATGTAAATTGAGCCTTGAAATATACTGAAATTTCAGTAACAGAATCATCAACAACAAACGTTGACTTATTTGTAAACGGCTGTATTTCTAATGTAGTATAGGTATGAGAAACGTATATTTTTTGGTAATCTAATGACCACTCAGCAGGATCTCTAAATCCTTCAATTGCTTCACGAGCTGGAATCAAGCCCAGACAACCCACAGTTGATGTCATCAACATTGTTAGAACAACAAGCATTGGCAATACTCTGCGTTGCATCAAATATAGCCACTCTCTCTTTTGCTTTCAATACCTCCCCCCCTTGAGGCAAATTGAAGCCAAGTTGTGTTGTGAGTCAATTCGCCTGGATGACGCACATGGTGGCCGAGCGAAAGCGATGACGAACCCTATGAAAGCCGACGGGCACAAAAATCTCTCTTTAATCAGTGCTCAAAATCATTCGAATTTAGCACCGCAAGTACCGCACTCATTCGCTTCTACCGCAATATCTGCACCACATGCACCACATTCTGCAACTTCTGAAACTTCTTCTTTTCGTTTAGGAGCACGGCGTTTTGGTTTCTGTGCTTTCCTTGCCGCAGCAACTTCAGCATCGGACTTGGTAGATGCTGAAAGTGGGGCATCATCATCTACAAAGGTGAAATCTGTTGTTGATTCATTAACCTCATTTCCAGCAAATGAATTATCGGTTGCACTCATTCCAACTTCTACCTTTTCACCTGGCAATACTCCATCTTCACCAGTGACTTCGAATATTTGCTCCCTAATTCCTGCATCACTTGCTGATAATTCCTTGCCATCATCCAAATGAGCGTGAAGTTCACGACCTTCTAGCATCTCGTCGATTCCAGCACCAGAAGCGGCTTCTTTAGCACTCTTGAGCGTCGTAGTAACTTTGCTCTTATATTCTTCAATCTCTTCATCAGTGAGTCCTTCAAGCGCCATTTCGTCTGCATGTCTTCTATCGTATGCTGCTTCAACCTCTTCCTCAGCACTCTTCAGATTCTCATCCCATTCTTGCTCTAGTTGGTCTTCATCATAACCAAATTCTTGAACTGTTGATGCGAAATCTTCTGTTCCAGTGACGATTTCATCTTCATCTTCCTCAACTTCAATAGGAATATACTCTTTCTCTTCCACAACTCTTCTCTGCCTTTGTTCAAAGAATGATGATACATCTTGCTTAGAACCACAATATGGACAATCTTCCATCAAGTCCGGAATAGATTCTGAACATTCATGACAATCGTGGAATTGCTTTCTAGCCTTCTTTAAATTGAATGAGCAATGTGGACAACGGTCTTCATCACCTTCTAATTCACCATCACATGATGGACAATATTCGAAAATATCTCTTTCAACTTCATCTTCTCTTTCCCTCGTTAGAATATATGCCACCACTAGTAATGCGACCAATCCCATAGCGCCACCACCAAGTAAAGTCATTGTTCCTTTAGTAGATGCTGCATTATTTGTTTCTCCATCATCGCCAGCTGCCGTTGGGAAGGCGCGTGTAAACATACTAGTTACAGTCATGTCTGATGGCGTAATTTTGATAGTACTAATTGGTGAAGAAGCAACGAAATTACAAGAAATAGATGCTCTATCACCTCTTTCTTCAATTGTCACAAGCATTGTCTCCAATAGATCTCCATTTCCATTATCACAATTGAAAGAAACATTACCCGTTTCAATACTGGTCATGTTTATTGACAATGTGTAAGCATCACCACTTTGTAATGGAACGGTTGCTGCATTACCAGAAATATCAGTCAATGAAATAGATGAATACACCCACTGTAATCTTAATGGAGCCTCAACCAAGATACTGCCTGTTGCTAAACTATTCAATGGATTGCTATCCCAACTGGTGCTATGTGGAACCCACTGTGCTTCAAATTCAGCTGTGTGAGAACCGATTAATGTTGTCAGTGTAACGTCCCATGGTAGAGTTGCTCCTGCGTCAACATATATCCAATCTGATTCTGCTTGAGTTCCTTCCCAATCATATACAATTCTTCCTCGTACCTGGATGTCTCCAATGTTGGAAATACTAACTCTCCAAGTTACATCTTCACCAGAAGAGATTGATGAAGAAGATGGTATTGCATCTCCATCTACAAAAATATCTGGGATTGGAAAAATAGAAAGTTGCCCAGATTCTCTATCATTATCAGTTGTCTCTTGAATGAAACTACCTGCATTGAAAGGATCTATTTGTGCGGTGATAATATGTGAGCCTTCACTCAAAGAAGATATGTCGTTTATTGTCAGTACTTGACTCCAAGATGTCTCAGCATAGCCTGCACCTGTGAGAGTGACAGTGAATGGAGCCATCATTAGTAAGCCTCCATTATCAGTTGGAATCTCAAGACGAACAGGAACATCAGTAGTGCCGGTTCCATTGGTTCTACCTAAAGTCCCTTCAATAGTCCATGGACCTTCTAAAGCGCCACTTTCAACAGTTACGGTTAATCCTCCAATATGGTAGACATCCATTCTTGTCTCAACTATCAAAGACTGTTCTACAATCTTGTTTAACTCTGAGGCTTCATGTACTTCTTCATAATAATCTGGATTCAGATAGATGGTATGAGTTCCACTTTCGGGAGCAATAAATGTTGTGTTAACCCATTGTGACTGACCAGCGAGTATTGCTGGAGTTGGCAAAAACTGTTCTTCACCACTGGATGAGGAAAAATGAAGGGTACTCGCTGATGCATCAACACTGCCTGTATTGGTAATGCGACTTGAGGCTGTAACATTATCGCCATAGTGAATACCACTTGCAGGTGATAATTCTGTTTCAACTACTCGTAAATTTGGCAAGCCTGTTACTACGAACTCGAGGTAAAATGATGCTTCAGTGTCGCCGTTAGCCTCAAATGTCACCCACACTTTGTGAGTTCCTTCAGTTACTGAATTCCATGATGTACTAACGTCTACTGTTGTTTCACCAAGAATATTGACAGTATTCGTTACAATCCTATAATCAGAATTTATTTCATCCTTGAAAAATGAGTATTCAACATCGAACGCATCAGTTTGTTGAGAATTGTAAAGTGTTAGTAAAATGGTGACATCATCACCTGCTTCAGGAGATGCTGGCAAGATGCTTAAAGTAGAAGAAGAGGCTTGAATTCCACCACTAGTTTCTGCTGAAACTGATAACGGAATCATTGTTAGTGCCAACAATACTACGACCAGCGTGGACTTCAACTCGTTCGCCATGTAACTAAGCGTGGTATTGCGTAGCACTTGAACCCATCTCAAACCAAGTGCATTAGTTGTCAAGACTTTGAGATGTTATTACGCGCCAAAAGAACAGATAATTTTGGAAATGATATGATTTTGGCAAATGTTATTACCTTCACTAAATTGTAAAAAGAAGCAATTCTAAGGGTAGCATTGAAGGCTGAGCCCAAACGTCTCTAGGGTATGCAGGGGAGGGCGGCGAGCATAGTGTTGGTTTTTCTTCTCGCTAGTCTTGTCTTGCCAATAACAAATTACAATGATGAATGTGATATACTGTCAGACACAATTGTTGTGAAAAACTCCCCTTCAGATATCAGCATTGCATTCAGTAATGGTCCAAATACAAATGATGACATTACCGGATTACACACCCTCACCTTTTCATTGAGTGGAACTGGTAACATCTCTTCTATTTTGATTGAATTATTAGATTCGGGCACATGGAGTACAGTAACAAATTTGACTGAAACTCCATGGTTGAAACATTTTGACTCCACAGCATATGCAAATGGTAGTTATACACTAAGGGCTACTGCTTGGGATGATGATGTTGCAAATAATACTTCAGCACAAAGTGGACAATTCAATATTGTAAACCATATTCCAGAAATTACAATTTTCAAAGTGTTAAATCCTGATTATGGCACAGGTGATTCCGCAACTGATAGAGCATGGTTTGATATTGAATCCAATGAAGCGATTTCATTTAGATGGGGCGCTATTGATGATGATCTAAAACGCGCAACTCTAACCAATGCCCCTGGCCCTAGTGCTCCAGCTGCAGACGGCCCAGGAACTCTCAATTATGGCTGGGACTGGGCAAGCGGAAATATGTCTGAAGGTGTTTCTAATCCACGCTTGACGGTGTTTGATTATTCTGGACTTTCAAACTCTTCTACATTATTCATCGGCATAGATAGAACCGGCCCTAGTATTGGTACTGTATCAATTGGTGATGGCTCTACTTGGCAACAAAGCACTTCTGTCACACTATCAAACCTAATCTCTGGAAGCGATGACGGCCAAGGTAGTGGTGTTAGCCATATAGAATGGTCTAGCGATATTGGAGTTACTTGGAATTCAGTTAGTACAGATTCAATTACATTGACATTGGATGAAGGAATACACAATATTGCAATTAGAGCAATTGACAATGTAGGAAATATTGGACCAAGTGACACCATCACGATAAGAGTGGATGCAACTGAGCCAGAAGCTGATGGCTGGACTGTTGATGAATTAACAACTAGTAAAATCGGTGGTGCAAATGTTTCATACAGTGCTATTGATGGACAATCTGGAATTGATAATACTTCATCATATATCCAATATGGATTTGACTCAAATGGAGTAGGGCAAACTCCTGACCTTTCTGGACGTTGGATTACATTAGGCACTAGTGGTCTTGAAGGAACTGTTGGATTGGCTAATTGGGCCACAAAGTCTCGTCAGCATCTAATGCTTCAAGCTGTAGTTTTCGATGTTGCTGGTAATTCTATGACGACTGCACCAGCATCATACCAAATTCTTCCGGGATTAGACCTATATTGGAATGAAACTGAAACCAATCTTGATAGATTGGTTGTTCGTCCTGGAGAAAATATGGGGAACATTACAATTACCAGTGTACTGGAAAGCAATCAAGACTATGGCGGAAGTGTAGTGGTTAGGCTTGAATCTGCACCAGCTGACCGTACTTCCTCCGTGCAATGGACCGTGATGGAAGCAAGAACTCTTGGAACAGGAAGTCTTTCAGATTCTACTGAGACAATGATATGGAATTACACTGTTCCAAAAACAGGTCAATTCGATTTACGACTTGTTATTGACTATGCAGATGGAATTGATGAGTATGATGAAGGAAATAATTACAACCACATGGTTGTCACTGGTGCAGCGGTAACAAGTGCTGGATTAGTTCCTTCTTTCTCACCTTCAATAATCGCACTATTATTCGCCGGAATTGTGATTTCACATCTTCAAAGAAGAAGCAACGATTGAAAAGAGGGTGGCGGTAGCCTCGCCTCATGCGCCAATCTCTACCTCGTGTTCCGCAAGGCCGTATTGCGGTCCTTATTGGGGCAAAAGGTGTTACTGCGAAGTCATTACACAAGGCTGCTGGTTGTAAAGAATTCAATATCGACTCCGATACAGGAGATGTAGAAGTTGTTTGGGGCGAACCTGGCTCTTACGATCCAGTGAAGGCAATGAAGTTACCAGATGTAATCAAAGCAATTGCTAGAGGAATGGCCCCTAAAGCAGCAATAAGATTACTTCAAGATGACCATTTCTTTGAATTGGTTGATTTGCGTGAGTTTGTAGGTAAGAGAGCAAATCAACAGCGAAGAATACGTGCTAGGATAATTGGTAGTGAAGGAAAAATCAGAAAATTGATTGAAGGATTAACAAATACTGAAATCACTATTTACAAATCAACTGTTGTTTTAGTCGGTCATGAAGAAGGATTAGCAGCAGCAAGAGTTGCCATAGAAATGATTGCAGGCGGTGCTGAACATGGTACTGTTTTGAATTTCTTGGAAAAGGATAGACGTAGGTCAAAGTTGGCTAGCCGAAGCTTAGACAGTATCGAAATTAGAGCCGAAGAACCAAGCGAATCTGGTTTTGAAGACCTTGTTCCTGGCCTTGCTGATTTGAGTGAGAGACGTAATAGAAGGATGCGCGCTGCTCAAATTGACCCTGAAGACCTAGAAGCTGTTGAGTTAGTGATGGAATTGGCTGATGATGAAAGTATCATTTATTCTGAAGAAGAATGATTTAACCTTCTTCTTCAACTACTTCTGACTTTACAACATGGTCTAAATTCATATTTAATACTTCATACATAGCGCTAGGTAATTCAACTTCAAGTCCTTGCTTTTTACCCCACTCAACCAATCTAGTTACATCTCTAACGAGGAACTCTTGTGCCTTTGGATGTGTTTCAATTACCGCTTGACCAACATCTATTACGACAGGCCCTCCATCATGCCACAAGATGTTATATGGAGAAAAATCTCCATGAGCAAGTTTTGCTTTTTGCCAAGTAACTGCTAAAAATTCTAGTAATTCATCATATACTGGCTCTGGATCTTCTACTTTCACTTCTCTCAATTTTGGACTAGGTGATATTTCATCACCCAAATAATCCATCACTAGGACATTTTTGTGCAACCCTAGTGGTTTGGGCACATTCAATCCCCAACGAGAAAGTCTAGTCAAATTACTATGTTCTTTACGAACCCAAATATCAACCAAATCCCTATGCCTACGCTTTAATCCACTAAACCTTCTATCACCTTCGATATATTGTACTAAATTTTTGAATACCGCATTTGAAGTGTGGAATATTTTGACTGCAACAACTTTGCCATCTAAATCAGTAGCATGAAAAACATGCGCTTCTTTACCTCTAGCGATTGGGAAATCGAGTGTGTCTATGACTCCACTCTTCATTAGTTTATACAATGACATTAGAGTTAATCTGTCAAACACTTGATCGAAAACACGGCGGTCTACCCAATCATAACTTCCTTTGCCAACAACACCTTGGAGTTTTGATTCTATATCACGAAACATTCTCTTGTGTCTATCTTCTTTCATCCAAACATATCGGCCAGACTTTGATTCCAAATCATTGAGGAACTTCTTAGATTGCTTCTCGTTAAATGCAGCATCTTCTATCTGCTCAGGAGTTTGGTTTTGATTCCTATTCTTTTTCTTATTGCGACGATGCTGGCGAGTGTTTTCGGTCAAATCTTCCCAGTCATCGGAACCCATAGACTCTCACCTTTGATTGCCCAACATAGCAATATAACATCAAAGCGTCGGTATTCAGGCGAATAATGCATCAATATCATCATCGTCATCATCATCGTCATCATCTTCACTTGACTCTTCAGCAATAACTTCAGCAGGTTCTTCTTCAACGACTTCTTGTTCTGATTCTTCTTCACTTGCAAATAAGTCATCTGTTTCGTCATCATCGCCTTCAGACATATCTTCTGTTTCTTCCGCAACTGATTCTTCCGCAACATCATCCTCAAACATATCGTCTTCTTCAGCATCGCTTGAGTTACCGAATAAGTCATCAAATTCATCATCGTCATCTTGACGAGTGTTCATTCCAAACATATCAACTACTTCTGGAAGAACTCCTTTTCGTGAGAGGTACATCGATTGTGTCTTGCTGTATCTATGCTTTACGTCCGCCTTAGCATCTTGGAAATCCCAAGGCCAAACGATAATCAAATCTCCTTCGCGAACCCATTGTCTACGACGCATTTTTCCTGGAATACGGGCCAATCTCGTTTCACCATCAGCACACAGTACTGATACGCGACGACCACCGAGAATTTGTTCTGCTAAGGCAAACATTTCATTGACCTTTTTGTTAGGCATCTTAACACGGATTTTGCCACCTGTGCCTCCTTCAGGAGATTCAAGACGAGCTAGTTCTTCCACGTCTACTTTTTCTTCACGACGACGTCCCATGTGCTTGCACCTAACTGCTCCACCAGCCAACCCTTCTTGAAGGGTTCACATACTCATGCAGTGATATTGACGCTATTATTGACTCGCCCAACTATAATTTAGGCTATTTGCTGCCATTTCACACAATTCGATTAATGCATCTGCATTTATTCCGAAGAACACTGAAGCGACTACACAAGCAAAGATTGCTGTTCTTACTTGCCATCCATTTGGAAGTGGACCTTGTCGAGTTCCCTCTGGTTCATGGAAATACATTGTAACAACAACACGCAGATAATAGAACATTGAAATTGCTGAATTCAAAACCATAATCAATGCTAACCACCAAACCCAATGTGCATCTCCAATACTGAGGAGATCACCATTGGATATCGCATCACCCATATCTCCAATTGCAACCTTTACAATTCCCATTATCACTAATAGTTTAGACATAAATCCAGACATTGGTGGTACACCTGCAAGACTAATCATAAAGATAAACATGGATACTGCAAGTAGTGGTTCTCTCTTTGCAAGACCTCTCATATTAGACATTTGAGAAACTTCTCCTTCACTTTCTAGAACTGAAAGGACAAGGAATGCTCCTAACTTGAAACAAACTAATACAACCAAATGGAATAGTATCGCCGTCATTACCATAATCGCTGCATCTCCGCCATGGCCAGCAAGTCTCGGATCCCAATTCCATGCACCAATCGCAGTTAATCCCGCAAGCATATATCCAGCATGAGCAACTGATGAATAAGCCAACATTCTCTTTGGATTGTCTGAACCCAATGCTGCAATATTGCCCCAAGTCATTGTGACTACAGAAAGAATACCTAATGCAACTAACCAAATTGCAGAGCCATCACTGGATTCTGGACTTGCAACTATTAACAACATACGCGTTAATCCAACAATTCCCATCGCTTTACTTGCTGTTGCCAATATTCCTGCTACTGGTGAACTCGCTCCAGCATAAGCATCTGGTGCAGCGAAATGGAATGGTGCGGCGCTTACTTTGAAACCGAATCCAACCAATACAAATCCAAGTGCAATCAATGGTAATGCTGGAGAACCTTGTGGGCTCATGGCTGCATCAAAAGCAACCGATAATTCTCCTAATTGTAGAGAACCGGCCCAAAGATAGAGCATTGAAAGTCCGTATAGTCCAATACCTGATGCAACAGAACCAACGATGAAATATTTCATTCCACCTTCTGTTCCTTCCTTTGATTCTTTGTGGAATGCGACTAATACATATGATGAGAAACTTGCTAATTCCAAACCGAGGAATAGCACGAACATGTCCTGTGCCAATGCAACTATTGCCATTCCCATTCCTGTAGTTAGTAGTAAGATGTAGAAGTCTGCTTGGCGGCGGTTGTTGTAAAGAGCATTTGTGCTTCTATCTGAAGCATCAAATGATTGCAAACGATTCATACTAGCGATAGCAGCAAGAGAAAGAGCTCCGAAGAATATCATTTCAAATAGACGTGAGAAACCATTGATGAGCAACAATTCCTTTGAACTACCAGGAAGAATATGGCTGCCTCCATTGACTAATACATCACCTGAATTTACTTCGTTTATTGTTGTTGGAAGTAATTCTGATACGATCATATAGCGCTGAAGACCACCATCAAAGGTCATTAGCACCTCTACGAATGCAATGATCAAGGTGATTGCAGCAATCCAACTTGGTAAGCGAGGATTGGAAAATGCAGAATATCTCTCTCCACCTAAGAAGTACGGCAATCTAATTTGAGTCCCAGGAATCCTAAAGGTGGCCTTACCCAAATTTGGAATTATTATCAGTGCAAATAATCCAGCAACTAATACTAATTCTGGGCAAAACGCAGTAGTGAAGTTTTCATCAAATGGTTGGACATATGTTACTTCAGACATTTTAGACACCTCCAGAAAAGTTGCCGAGAATCGGCATAATCAAACCTTCAAAAATTTGGATGGTCCAATCATTCATCATATCCAATGCAATCCATGGCATTACACCGAATAAGATTGTAAACATTGCTAATACAAACATTGCCAACTTCTCATGGTTAGCAATATCAGGAATTGGGTGTCCATCCATTGAAGCAGGTGGTTGTGTTTCATCTCCACCTTCGAAGATTGTGCGTTGCATACTCCATAGATAATATGCCGCAGTAACAGCGATAGTAAGTGCTGGTCCAACCATCCACAATACACTCCAGCCTTCAGCGATTAAGAAGTGCCATAGAGCGATTAAGACCATTAATTCTGCAACGAATCCTGCTAATAGAGGAAGTCCGAGAGAAGCCATCCATGCGAACATCATAGATGTCGCTAACCAAGGTGAATGTTTGGCCATACCGCGCATTTCACCAATTTCCATACTGTGGTAGTGATGCTTGAATGCTCCACACACTGCGAACAAGTGAGGTGAGATAATTCCGTGTGCAAACATCATGAATAAGGCTGCAGCCCATCCAATCGGTTGCATTGTAGCAATACCTATACAAATTACTCCCATGTGAGATACAGAGGAATAAGCAACCATCTTCTTGAGATTGGTCTGACCTAAACAAACTATTGAACCCCAAACAAGTGAAATCATACCGATTGCCATCAATGCTAATTGGAAGTGTTCCAAGGCATGGGGGAATAGTGCTACAGGTAATCTAAACATTCCATATGCACCCATCTTTAGCATTACACCTGCAAGTAGCATTGAGCCACCAGTAGGAGCTTGAACGTGTGCATCTGGAAGCCAAGTATGGAAAGGAACTGCCGGTAACTTTACCAAGAATCCGAGCATTAACATTACAAAGATAATCTTCTGCATTGAAGCACCCAAAAACCAATTTCCATTCATGTTAGCATTTTGTGCATAAGTCACAAGTTCTGGAATATCAAATGTGCGTCCTGTCAATGAACCTGAGTAGGCCAATGGTTCCAATGGGTTTTGTAAGAAGTAAAGAGTTACAAGACCTAGTAACATAACTACGGAAGCTGTGAAAGTATAGATGAAGAACTTCTGAGCTGCATATTTTCTATCTGCACCACCCCACTTGAGAATCAAGAAGAACATTGGAATCAGAGTCAATTCCCAGAAGACATAGAACATGAATAAATCAAGAGATACGAAAACACCGATTAAAGCTCCACCCATTAACAGAATTAGAGGATGATAGAATGCACCATTCTTTTCATCCCAAGTCGCAATAATAGTAATCGGTAGAAGTAGTGTTGTCAGCCAAACCATAGGGAATGAAAGCGCATCAAGACCAACGCTCCAATATATTCCCAATGAATCAACCCAAGAATATCTTGCAGTAAACTCATAGGTGTTGAAAGCAATACCTTCGAAGCCATTTATATCTCCGAAATAATTGTAGAACATTGCTGTAGTCAAACCAAGCAATCCTAGAGAAAATAACAAGATTGCCCACCTAATTGGGTTAACCATCTTCTCTCGCACTTCTTCACTCAAATTTGAGACAGTTGCCATTATTATTAAGCTCGCAATAATCGGTAATCCGACCAAAGGCATTGAAATTAGGTCTTGCAATCAAGCCACCCCCCAGATAAAGAAGAAAATAAGCAATGTTCCGATCGCCACCCAAAGTATGTAATCACGGGCAGAACCAGTTGTTAGAGAGCGAACTGTGGTTGAAATCTTTTGTGATTTGTCTTCTATTTGTTTTACAGTACCATCAATGATTTTTGTATCGGCTTCAGCAACCTTATTGGAAAATCCTGCAACAATCTTGACCATTGCCAAATCATAGTACTTGTCAATATACAATCTGTTTTGTAAAGCGACTGCCAGACCAGATGTTGCTATTCCACTATTATCCCAGTGGTATTTGTCGTAAACCCAATTGTTGAGTTTTATTACCGGTCTAAACCAAGGCTTGCACTCTTCTCCATCCTCAAGTTTACCACCAAATAGAGACATTGCCACAAATGGTCCAAGAATAGCACCAAGAGCAATTGCAACATATGTCAATATGAAGAAGAATGTATCATGGTTTGCGAAAGCATGACCTAATTCATACATTATACCATCAATTAATCCATGGTCAGATAGTAAGCTATATTCTGAATCTGGAGCCCAATGAGCAAAGCCCATACCTGCCAATAGAATTGATGACAATGTTACGAATGTTAGGATGAAAAGAGGTGTTTTGATCCAAGTATTGGTTGGACCAACATGTGCAGCAACTTCGTTACTTGGCTTACCTGCAAAGGTCTTGAGCCACATTCTTGACATGTAAAATCCAGTCATTCCAGCACCTACTAATACGCAGGCTGCAGGGAAAAAGAATCTAGGGTCTTCCAAAGCAACTCTCCAAGCATTAGCAATGATTCCTTCTTTAGACCAGAATCCCCCAATCAGTGGCAGACCCATAATAGAAGCTGAACCGACTAACATTGCTGTTGCTGTAAGAGGCATTTTACTCGCTAGACCACCCATATTCTCCATCGATTGAGCATCAAAGTCATCATCATGTCCATGGTCATCATGGTGCAGATGGTGATGTGCATGATGAACTTCATGAATTACTGAACCACTTGCCATGAACAGCATTCCTTTTGCCATCGCGTGGTTGAATAAGTGGAATAGTGCTGCTCCAAATGCAACTACTACAATTGTATGAGCATCTGCGTCATGATGCCAATCCAATGTATTTGCAAGCCATAAAGCAACACCTAATCCTGTGAAAATATAAGCTAATTGACTCATTGTTGAATATGCTAATACCTTCTTCAAATCATCTTGGACAAAGGCAATTCCAGCAGCCATTACTACAGTAATACCACCAATTGAAGCGATGATGAATGCTAGGTCAACCAATTCACCAGACATTGATTCTGCACCAAAGAATGGGAACATACGAGCAACTAGGTATAATCCTGCATTGACCATTGTTGCTGCGTGAATAAGAGCTGATACAGGTGTTGGACCTTCCATAGCATCTGGCAACCAAACGTGTAATGGGAATTGTGCTGATTTACCAACAGCACCAATAAACATCATTCCAAGTGCCCATTGTAAAGAACCAGAATCAACTGCTGCAATATTTGCTGAGTCAAAGACAACATTGTAATCTAATGAACCGAATAAATCCCACATCATTACAAGTCCAATCATTAGGAATACATCACCAATACGAGTGGTCATGAATGCTTTCTTAGCAGCCGATGCTGCACTTGGACGTTCGTAATAGAAACCAATTAGTAAATATGAACAAAGTCCCATTATCTCCCAGAAGATGAATAACCATAGGAAAGAATCTGATAACACCATTCCAAGCATTCCAGCACAGAATAATACGAACTCTGCATAGAAGCGATGGTTTCTATTATCGTTTATTGGATCTGTATTCATATATCCAATCGCAAAGATGTTGATTAGGAAACATAGGAATGCTGCAACGAATAGTAACATTACTGTAATGTGATCTATGTAAATTCCAAAGCCAAAGGAGATTGAAGATATTGAAGAACCACCTTCCCAAACAGCAGTATTCAACCAAGTTAGAGAGAAAATATCTCCGTTATTGGAAAAACTACCAATGTAATCTTTGATAATTACTAATGAAATAAATAATGATGCACCCATTGCTGCTAAAGCAATAATTCCACCTTCTTTTAGCGTATTCTTCCAAGTAGGATTTGTGTTGAATATCTTACCTAAGAACAAGATGACTGGCATTGCCAATATCGGTAATAATATGATGAGAGGCGCATACTCGGCCATTGAACTGTCAACTATTTGTGAACTACTTGAACCAGACATGATACCACCTCAGTTACTCAGAACATTGATATCGTCCAGAGTTATCGTTTCGTGCTTTCCATAAACAGCCAAGAATATGGCTAATCCGATAGCGACTTCACTAGCGGCGATTGCTATTGCGAAAAGGGCGTAAACCCAACCGGTTGCATCACCATGGTGAACTGCAGCTGCTGCGAATTGCATATTTGCTGCATTGAGCATTAATTCTATACACATCAATACAATGATGGCATTCTTTCTAGTGAAAACTCCAATCAGTCCAATAATGAACAATAGAGCAGAAAGACCGGAAACCCATGCTGGATCAATCATTCTTCTTCACCTCCATCATTAGATTCAGATTTAAATTCCCAAAGAAGATTCTCTCTTCTCTCATCCCTAACAAGATATGCAGCACCTATCATTGCGATAGCCATTAGAACTCCAAGAATCATTAAAGGAAGTGCCCATTCGTTGAATAGACTTGATGCCAATCCTGCATTTGTTGGTGACATATCAGGATTCTTAGCAGATTGCCAAGTTGATGCATCAGAAACAATTTTTACCAAAATAAATCCAAGGCCTACTAAGCCAATTCGAGTAAATGATGACATCAATTTCATTCAAAATCCTCCTCTAAGATTTGTCTGCGTGTTAACATGATAGCGAATAATACCACCAAACCAACACTTGCAAGATAAACTAAAATCTGAATTGCTGCCAAGAATTCTGCACCCATTAAGATGAAGATTCCTGAAACTGCCATGAAACAGAAAATCAATGAAAGCATGGAATGAGCAACACGTTGTGCAAGTATCATTCCAACTGCACCTAGTATTACGATAGTTGCGAACAAAAAGAATACTGCTGATTCTGCAATAACTTGTATATCCATTCAAGCACTCTCCTCTTTAGCTGCCCTTGCAGCCGCCTTTTCACGCTTAGTGCGCTCCTTGCTTGCTCTCTTTGCCAATTCACCATCAACCGCTTCTTGGTGAACTGTTGGCAGAAGTCGAGTTCTGCTAGCATCCATCCAAAGGTCTTGGCGTGAAAAGCCGGACATACCATCATATTCGTTGGTCATAAAGAATGAAGTGAATCCACATGCTTCAGCACATAATCCACAGAACATACATCTTCCCAAATCAATTCTACCGGATACGATTTGCTCATCTGCAGTTCGTAATTCTGAGGTATTAACATCGGATTCTTCACCAGAATCATTCCAGCGAACTGTTGCAGTATCTCCTGACAGGTCGAGAACTTCTGCATATCTCCACTGCTCAGGTGCTTCACTGTGAGCAGTTGCAAGGTTGAATGATTCCAATTCCTCATCAATTTGAGCAATTGCCAAAGCAGCATAACCTCCGACTTCAAGATCGGCCCCCAGCCCTGCATCTTCTCCATCAGCACCATCCAAAACATCAACTCGTAATTCTGTACTCATGTGAAGACAATCGTTAGGACATGCTGTAACACATAACTTACAAGCAGTACAAGTTTCCCAAATAATTCCTATACGACCATTGTAATTTCCTGGCTTGAAAAGCCAAGGCTCAATTTCTTCAAGTCTTTCATACGGATATTGAACTGTTTGAGGCTTCCATAATGTAGGTGTCAAATCAGTTGTCACTCTATCTGGTGCAAATCTTTGCTTTGAAATATCGTTAATATGGGCATTGCGGGCCATTCTATTCTTAGTTGCATCATCCAAAAACTCAGGGTGTTCTGTATTATGATAAGCGCCCATTTTGTCGCCCCATCTCTTACCAAAGAATGGGAAAGTTCGCAATGCAGTAATCAATGTAATCTTAAATGGATACCAGAATAGGTTTCTGAAGTTTGGTTGTGCTCTTGGGTGCATTGGCATTCTAAATCACCTCACTCCTGCCCCGGGACGTGCTTTCCCGCAGGCTGCATTGTTTGTACATGGAACATTCTCTCAGGGCTAGCATCTTTGTCCTCATCTCTTAACATCAAAACGAATACTGCAAGCCAGAAGATGGTTGTTACAATTGGAACGAAATATGGAATGCCATATGCATCCCACGCCATACCACCAGCAACTGAATCAGACATTGCTGTTGGATCGAATAACCAAAGTCGGTAAATAACTGCTAAGACTAATTGGAGAACTGAAAGTGGGAGTAAAACTCTCCAACCAAATTCTAGGATTTGGTCTGTTCTAATACGAGCCAAAGCGAAACGAGCCATTACGAATACTACTAGGAAAACAATCCAAGCCTTTACCAAAGTTACAACAGCACCTGGAATCAATAGATATAGTGAACCAATTCCTAATAATTCAATGGAACCAATTGTTCCTTGAAGTGGCAAATGCCATCCTCCTAAGAAGAAGTGAGCGAAGAGGAAACATGCAGCATAAGTTCTAATGTATTCTGCCATAAATAGCATACCAAATCTCATTCCACCATACTCTGTCCACCAACCTTCAACCAGTTCAGCTTCCGCCTCGGGCATATCGAAAGGTACTCGTTCAACCTCTGCTATCATCGTCAAAAGGAATAATGCGCCACCAAGTGGCATAAGGAAAATATTCCATGCGCCTGCTGAATGTTGGAAGTGAATACTTTCAATGATATTGAATGTACCAGTGAGAATACTTACGCTCAACAAAGTTAGAAGAAGAGGAATCTCATAGGAAGTAAGTTGGGCTGCTGAACGAATACCGCCGATGAGTGTATACTTGTTGTTACTGGACCAGCCGGCGAAAAATACACCAATAGGTGCAATTCCGAAGATTGCAATAATGTATAATATTGACAATTCTGGATTTGTTGCATAAATTCCACTCGATAGAGGAATTAGTCCAAGAATTAGCAGTGTTGTAGAAACGATAAGGAATGGAGATACTTCAAAAATCAACTTATCTGCACGTTGCGGAACCATGTGTTCTTTGAGAAGGAATTTCATTCCATCAGCAACATTCTGGAAGAATCCAGGCAGGATTGGCATACCCATCCATGAACGGTTATTGACGCGGTCAACCATTGCATAATTTTCATCTCGATTACCGAATTTAGAGTTTAACCAACGATTGATTGCACCAACTGGTTTTCCTACTCCGAATGGAAGCATATTCCACCATTCGCCTGCAGTTTGACCATTTTCTCCAACCCAAAGGGAACGAAGTGCCGTAGTTGCACCACGGCGGTCTTGCATACGAGCACACCATTTTCTCTCAATCCAAAGTATTGCAAATTGGGAGAAGAATAGTAGTAAGAACACAACATTAACAATTACGAAGGTTCCTAATCCAAACGAAATTACTCCAATTTGGTTTTCAAGAGGAGTTCCAGTCAATAATTTGACTGTCACATCATCAACTATGTTAAACAGTAAAGAACGTAGGTCATATACATCATCCATCATAATCACCTCAACGATCTGTCTCTCCTATACAAGGGTCAAAACTACCCATTATCGCAGGAATATCTGCAATCTTATAGCCAATCATTGTATCAGCTACATATGGAATTGTAATGAACATAGGAGAACGAATAGACAATCGATATGGATTCTTACCGCGTCCTTCACCGCCTCCTTGGATGTAAAATTGTGATGCACCACGAGTACATTCGTAGTTGGAAAATCCAGTTGCACCCTCAGGAGCGCGTGTAGGTGCCTTTGTTAGAATCATTTCATCTCCAGTCGAATAGTTGGTATTCTTGCCACCAGGTATTTTCTCTATTGCATCCAGAATCATTCTGCTAGATTGTCGCATCTCTTCTATTCTAACTCTATATCGGTCATAGCAATCAGCACCCTTTACAGAAGTAGGTTTCTCAACTGCAGGCTCCCAGTCTACTTGGTCGTAAACCGAATATGGATGGGACCAGCGAACGTCATAATTGACACCAGCTGCACGAACATTCGGCCCTGAGACTCCTGCATCGACCATATCTTCCGCCTTTGCATATCCTACACCTTGCAAACGTACTAACCAAATTGTTGATTCATCGAGTAGCATTTCGTATTCTTCAATTCTCTTCTCAAACAATTTGACCTTAGCGATTAAACGCCCAGCGAAACCGATTGGAATATCTCGCTTAACTCCACCAATACGAGGGTAATTGTAGTGCATTCTTGAACCACCGAGTTCTTGAAGTAAATCCAGGAACATCTCTCTATCACGCATACACCAAGTCATCAATGTTAGAGAACCAATATCTGGACCAAATGCTCCCAACCACATCAAATGTGAAGCAAGACGTTGTAATTCTGCAGAAATCAAACGAATGAACTCTGCTCTTTCAGGAACTTCCGCTTCTAGCAAATCTTCAGCAGCATAGATGTATGAGTTTGCCCATGTCATTGCAGATACATAGCAAAGACGGTCGCAATAAGGAGTGATCTGGGTGAAATCACGTGCTTCACATATCTTTTCAACGCCACGGTGAATGTAACCAAGTTCAGCATCAGTATCAACGATAGTTTCTCCATCAACCTTGACTCTTAGAGTCCAAAGACCATGCGTCATTGGATGTTGAGGTCCCATTGTAATCCACATTTGTGCCATGATATTCACCTCACTTTATGCGGCCCTCGTCCGCAGATTTACGACCAAATCCTTGAGCGTCGTCATACATTTCGTTATGTCCGTGATATCGCAACTTGTGTTGCTTTTGTAACGGATGGAATTCGTCTGGGCTATCATGTGGGTTGAGAACGCGATGCATGTTTTCATGGCCTTCAAAGTTAATGCCCACCAAGTCCCATGTTTCTTTTTCATTCCAATCAGCACCGACCCAAATGCTTTGGATTGATGGCACAGTAGGAGTATCTCCTTGTTCAATAGCAATTCGAACTTCAAATTCTAATGGAATATCATCTCCACTCAAATTTTCAGCGATATGAGTAGTATTGGTATGTGGTTCTACGTTTGATACTGGCATACGCATCATGTGGTATGCAACTTCCCAGCCCCTCTCAGCAGGTCCATCTGGGAAGTGTGTTCCAGTAATCATTGAGCAATAGTTTACGGATAAATCATATTTCATGTATTTTGCAACTGCTAACCAATGTTGAGGTGTGGCGTTGATTCTAACAAATGCCATCTTAAATGAGTTTGAATGGTGTTCGACAGTAGATTCCACACCACTGCCTGAGAAACGTTCATTCAATGACGCAACACAGGATTCTGCAGCATTATCGCTTTGTTCAAGCGTAACTCTCATCCCCATCTTCAGTCATCTCCTACAATAATTGGCTTCTCACCATCACGACCTGTGCTTGGAGCACCACCTATGCGAATTATCTTTTCTCGAAGTAAACCAAATCCATCGATTAATGCTTCTGGGCGAGGAGGGCAACCAGGGATGTAAACATCGACTGGAATTACAGTGTCCACTCCTTCTAAGATGTTGTAGGATTGGAAGTATGGTCCGCCTGAAATTGCACATTCACCCATAGCAATGCAATATTTTGGCTCAGGCATTTGTTCCCAAAGACGAACGATTTTATCAGCGAACTTCTTTGAAACTGGACCATTGACCAACAAGACATCGGATTGACGAGGTGATGAACGGAACAATACTCCGAATCTATCACCATCAAATCTAGGCGTTGCTGCTGCTGCCATTTCAATAGCACAACACTTGATTCCCAAATGCAGTGTGAATAATGACTTACGACCAGCCCAATTGAAAAATCGCCCCGCTAATACTCCGAGGAATTGCTTGATCTTTGTCGCCTTTAGTGCCTCATCGGTGACATCTCCGACCATTTCCACTAGCGCTCTGCTATTGAAAGCTGCAAAATTCTCTCCATCACTAGACATAATATTTCACCTCAAATGTAGATGCGCCCTCTCTTGCGGAATACATACCAAACTCCAGCAGACATAGTACTGAAGAATATTGCTAGAATCATCATTGCCATCTTGGCATCCTCAACAGCAGTTCCACGACTGTTTTCAGTTAGTTCTGGTGAAGTAGCATTACCAACGACCATTCCTCCGAGTACTAAGAACATGAATGCAACATCAAAAACTAAGAAAATAATCGCATACCAATAATATTGAAAGTGAAATTGGATCATTGCATCCCCTACTGGCTCGCTACCACATTCAAAGGTGGTTAAACGACGTGGATAGAGGCTGTGATCAACTTCATACCCCTCCAAAAGATAGGATTTTGTGATGTGTGGTCGAGCGGGATCAACCTTTGGCCTAACTACCCAAGTAATGAGGAAATTAGTCAATGGCATGATTATTCCAAGAATGGCTAAAAAGCCAATTGAAAGATAGGCACTAGGAACCGATTCTATGCCGGACATAATATCACCATTGCACATAGCATACGCTGTGTGATTTGTCCGACAGGAAGACTGTCCATAAGCGTTACCAAATGGGCCCGCTACATTGAGTGCCTCAGTACCCCTTTTAGACTCACAATGCAATAATTTTGTATTCGGCATCTAAGAAGCCGAGAATCATGGTTTTTTACGCATTAAATATGCAACTAATAATGAAAATACTAATCCACTCGCAATCCACATAGTAGTGCCATTACTCAACGCTCCACCGAAGAGCCCGGTATCTTGCTGACTTTCAACCGTAAACTCAATGTTTTGACGATTGACTACTCCTGTTTCAACTGGTTCTGAAGAAAGTGTGAACTTGAATGTATCTTCCATTTCCGCACCGCTTGGAGGACGTACGATCACTTCGACAAGCACTGAAGCACCAACATCTATCCAGCATAGTAATTCTCCTCCATCAGGGATGCATTCAAAATCACTATCGAGAGATACGCTCCAACCACGTAAATTTTCAGATGCGAATATTCTCACTTCTGAGCGTATGTTACCAGTATTGTGCAATTCAATTTCAAATTGTGTCTTTTCCGAGAATGAAACCTTGTATTCTGTATCAATATTTTCATCCATAAAGGTGAGCTCATAAATAATTTGTACATCTAATGCAACCGTAGCCCTTCCAGAACGATTGGCAGAATTTGACTCACTCATTACCACTATTTCCAACACTCCACCATCTCCAGTTTCAGCACTTGGATTAACAATGAGTGTAAGCAAAAAGTATTGTTCAAATGGTCTTGCTTCATGGCCAACCATCAAATCTAATTCTAACATTCTAGATTCAACACCACTTTTACTAGATTCAGTGACTGGTGTTCCGGATTGGTCAATCGCAAATTCTCCTCTTGTAAGATTCCAAATCCCATATCCAATTGGGATTTGTACCGGGTCTTCAACCGCCATACCATTCATCCTCAATGTCCTAGTTGCAAGCCCTTCTAGTCCACTGATTTCAAAGACAGCATTATCTCTACCATCGCCTGTATTCTTGACCCAGACGCCGTATTCTTTGACACCATTTGGAGCGAGTGTTGCCATACCAGTACGCCCATCTAGGCCACCATCTTCTAATCGAAGATCCATCTGGAAATTTCTATCCGATTGTATTGCAAGCATGGTCAATTCTCTTTGGTTATCCGGTATACCATCCTCATCCAAATCTTGTGAATTTGTATCATCTTTATTGGTAATTCGAATGGTTAATCTGGTACTGTCTAATTCTTCCTCACCATCAATACTCACTACGAGATAGACGACCATTGTAGACCTAGGCGCAATATCAATTTCTGTAAATTGGTTTCCGTCAGCATCTTCGAATGATGTTGCCCAATTAGGTGTAGATGTTTGTGACATTACTGCACATCGGAATGTGTCTTCTACATTACCGCGATTCTCAATTGAAATCGGGAATCTAACTTCGGTATCAGAACGACCAGTTTGGTCTTCAATGCTAGAAACTACATCCATGCCGTGGTTTGCGGCAACTGTAACCGATAATGTAATCTCAGCGAAAACAATTCCTCCATTATTGGACAGTACAGATAGCACGATTTCTATTTGCTCATCTGCGAGTGCATCAAATGGTACATTCACTTGAACTTCAACATCTCCACTTCTTTCGCTTCCATGCTTAGAACCGAGTGTTATCGATGATTTTGATAGTTGAACACTCCAGCCTTGTGGTGGTGATGATGAAGATATTTTGAAAGTATCAGCACCGTTACCTTGGTTTGTTACTGTCAGTGTTGTAGTGCCATTATCTCCTGGTTGGATATTTGGTAATAATGAACTAACTAATGATAGTGAAGCATCATGTGATTGACCCAGAATAATTCTAATGTCCTGTGTACACTTAACGGAACTACTTTCTTTGCCTTGAATTGCAACAACCGATTCTGACCCCGCTTCAACGGAATCATCAGGATTAACTTTTAGATTGAAAGTTTTTGTTCCAGATCCACCATCATATTCAAGCAATCCTGAACTTGCACCATCAACACTTACCCATCCGGCTTTTGAACCAGATTTCCCAACTGTAATCGTCCAATCTACATTTCCATCATTTGTGAAAGTTGCAGAGAAAGTCCCCTCAGCACCAGGTGCTACAGTAATGGAGCTTTTACTCAGACTCATTGAACATTCGTGCAATTCTGGAACTGTTAAATCAAATTCTTGTGTATCGGTTGTACCTTGTGATGGGTCGTTGCTTACTAAACCATCAACATCCCAACAATACTTGTCTGCTGCTTGTCCTTCTGGCACTTCAACTGAAACGGTTACAAATTCACTTTCATTGGCATCAACACTTACTGAAGATTCACTTAGAGTAACGCTAATAGCTCCTGCATTAGAACAACCAGGACCGGATGCTTCGTTAGTAGTCAAAGTGATTGTTTCATTTGTTTGACCAGTATTCTCAACCTCAAGGCTGTATTCAACAACACTTTCACCACCCCAAGTTTTTGAAGGAGATGACATCTTCAAATCTACACCAAATACTGCACTACCAGAACCATCACCAGCAGTAGTAGTAACTGTTGAAGTTTCTTGGGCTGGAGCACCTGGTACATCTGGAGGTGTTGCTTGTTCGTTCGCGGAAACAGTGACAGTGGTATCACAACTACCCTCTGCTGTTTGAGTCAATGTTACATTCATTGCTGTCTCTTCATATGTTCCAGCATCAATTTGACCAGAAATTTGACTCGCTTGTGAAGAGTATTGGCCACATTCTTGAGTTCCTTCTTCACTTGAAGAGATTGTCACTGTCACTGGATTTGAACCTGTGTTACGAACACGAATTGTATATTCTCCCGATTCACCTGGATTTATTTCCAAACTATTTGGGATCATTGTGACAGTTATTGAAGCGTCACGTGCCCCATCCGCAGAAACGGCTGGAGCCATAATAGGAATCAAAGAGAATAACAGTAAAGCCATTAGGAAAATAGCAGCCTTTGACTGCTTCCTTGTCTGATGTTTACGGGAGTCCATGACTCCCGCACAAGCCATCACTATCATAAGGCTATGCTCAGTTGTGTATAAAATTGATATTTGTGAGCAATTTTTTATTTTCGGACATTATTCTTTTATGAATTTATTTGCAGGTGCTTGACAGTTATTACACAGTTCCAATTTTGAAATGTCGCAATCATCTCTTGCAGTTCCGTGATATCTTGCACCACAGGAAGGACATCCCAAAATATCCTCTGAAACAGGCGACTTGCATATCCAACACATCACCATTGGTTCTGTGCTATTTTGTTGTTCAACTTCATTCGTTGGTAGTGGCTGAATAATTTTAGGTGGTATGAATGACTGTGATAGTGGTGCAGCTATTGATGCTGCAATTTGATTTGTTAAAGGCGAAGTAAGATTGTTAATTGGCTGCAATTCTTTTTCGCTAGTAGTCAAATTATTTCTATACAATACTACCCCTATTAATGATAATAATACTAAGATGATAATTATTGCAACCCCGTTATTGATGAATGATTCACTTGAAGTCCCTGTAGGCTCACCTTCAGCATTGACATCAAATGAAACACTCGGATTTGAAAGCAAATGTGATTCTTCAAATTGTAATGTGATAGTTCCATCACCAGGCCTATCAGCCCTCACATTGATTCTAACAATCTTTGACTGACCTGCTTCAAGAGAGATGATATCATTACCGGTTACCTCAGAAAACCAATCCTTTGACGCGTTGGCATTGATTTTATATGACCACGCTACATTACCAGAATTTGTTATTTCAATTGATACCGTTTCTGTGATTCCGGTTTTGAATTCTTCAGTTCTACTCACATCCCAAATAGCAGATTCTACCGATGCAACATACAAACTAATTTGTTCAATATATTCTACTCCATTTCCTTCCAATGTTACTGTGAAGGTAGGTTCACTAGCTGGAGCCATATTTCCTGAAATTAGAATTGAACATTGTAGTAATTTGAACTCTAAATATCCTACAACTCCAACGCTTTGGCACTCACCAAATAATCCCGGATCTAATAATAAAGAAAGGGAAGGCTCCCAATCAACATCTGCATTGTTGCCTACTAGCCAAGTAAAATTGAGACTCTCTCCACTCGGATGTGAACCTGGACCTAACGGGTGTTCGTAAGTAGTACCATCTGCAAATTGAAGAGTTGTGAAATCTAAAGTTGGTTGTGCTAATATTTCAACGTCAATATAACCTGTCCATGAATATCTGTCTGAGCCATTGTCTAGATTGAACTTTACTTCTCCTGATTTTCCTAAACCTTGAGAATTGACTACTACTATTATGTTAGAAGTAGTTGCCCAAGGTAATTGAATTACATCAGTTGAAGAAGCCCACTGCCAACCACTTGGTAATTCAATAGAAGGCGTCAAACCTAAATCGATATTTCCACTATGCTGGATGCTAAACATTAGACTGAGGCTAGAATCTGGCCTCAATTTGCCAAAGTTATTCTGCAAGTCAATATCAATTTCTCTAATCTCCATTACTTTAATTGGAATATTATAAACATAGGAGACTGGGTTTTCTGTTTGTGAAACTGCAGTTAATTTCACCATTCGCTCAGCACCTGCTCCAGTCATCACCTGTGGTGGAGTGAAAGTAATTCCGATGTTTTTCTGTCCATCTTGTGCAATCAATCCGGTTGAACCGGAAATCGCACCTGGCTCACTACCTAAGTCATCAAATCCTGCTTGCCAACCTGCTGGAGCTTCTAAGAAAAGATCGTAGCCAATATTGTCATTACCAATATTGAAGAATCTAATATCCATACTTGTTGTATTGACTGGATGTACTGGAACGATTTGATAATCATATTCAAGATTGACTTTAGAAAGACTTGGAACTACCAAATCTAGGGCGTATGGATAAGTCACTCCATTATCCACATCAATACCGATCAAACTAATTCGATATGTTCCTGGGTCTGGAGGTGTTGGGTGAACTAATGTTACCGTAATCTCAGCCGATTCTTGCCCTGCAAGCGAGTGGTTTGATTGTGTTGTTCCAACATACCAAGAAATTGCCACATTATTTTCCACATGAATCAAACTATCAACCAGCAATGAGGCATTGGTCGCAATCAATGCTGTATTGGTCAGAGAAACATTCCATGATGTCGCAGATGACTGAGTGTTGTCAAGTGTTGTTATTTGTGTTTCACTTGACAATTTCACACCGGGTGCAGTAACGTTTACAATAATATTATGTTGATTATTATTTTCAGGTATTTCTTCAAGGTTTTCATCGGGGTCTATCGTGAAAGAAAGTGTTGATTGGCCAGCAGTTGCTGGTGTCCATGTCCAAAACATGGACTTAGTAGAACCTGCTCCCAAATCGATATTCTTACGAGTAATCTCGGTTGAATCAACAGAGAATACAACATCGAAGGACTCGGCTTTCACATTTCCAGCATTGAATACTTTAGTCTCAATGTGAACTGGATCGCCTACTTGAGGAATGCTAACATCCATTGAAAAATCATTGACCATCACCATCGGGTCAGGCCGTAAATCGTTAACACCATGGCCCATTACTGCGATAGAATAAGTTTGAGCAGAACTGCCCCCCTGATAGGTATTTTTCGCTTTTACAGTCCATACTCCACTCATTGCATTATCCAATAATACAACTTCCATGTTATTGGTATCATCTGCACTTCCTCCTGTGGTTGAACGACCATTTGCAAAATCATTTCCTTTGTATATTGTTCCATCTGGAGAAGTAACAATCAAATCTAAATTATTAACTAATTTTTTATTTGAAAATGTTGACCCTCTCTCATCTGACCAAGCCAATACAACCTTGAATTTTCCATTATTTTGTGTCAAATTAAATGAATACGATTTGGAATTTCCAGTACCTGAAAGTACCGACCTATCATCAACCCAAATCCCTTGGCCGCTTTGAGGAGCAAGGGTTTCTCTTAGATTGATTCGACCCCAACCTTCATCATCATTTGGAATATCTCTAGTTCCGATATCTTGAGCCCCTAGAACTAACAAAGCCTTGACCAAAGCACCTTGGGGAGCTGGTCGCTGGGCTATTTCCTCAAGGTACTCTCTAACCATCGCTGCAGCTCCTGCTGCATTTGGAGTCGCCATAGAAGTACCTGTATACTCAAGATACCAATTATTTGACCAAGTTGAACCTGAAGTATCGGTCGCTTCTTGCGCGCGGCACGAGCGAACATATCCACCTGGCGCTATGACATCCGGTTTTATTCTGCCATCATCTGTAGGCCCTCGGCTTGAACCACTCATCAAAGTGTCAGGTGCGCCTGAATAGCGATTTTGGTGATTACCGACTGAAAGAATGTTTTTTGCAGTAGCAGGAGGTGAAACTGTTCCAGTCCCTGGCCCATCATTTCCAGCCGCAAATAGAATTGTTAATCCGTCTCTACCATTGTAATACCTGTCATAATAATTTGCCCTATCATCAACATCCTCTGCTTCAGAATCATATTTTCCTTGTTGACTTGCATCACTTGAACCCCATGAATTAGTATGGGTTCGCGCTCCTGAACTATATGCTGAATTCATCAAATAATTTAGAGAAGGTGATTGGAAATTACCGGTATTGTCATTCTCCATTGCTTGGAAATACAATTCCGCTGAAGGTGCAACTCCTGCATATCCACCTTTGCTACCATCTCCTAAAACCGTACATGAAACATGAGTTCCATGGCCAGAATGTTTGTCTGCGGTAGAACCGTCTCCAATTACATCATTACTACTAATCAATCTTGTACCGAAATCACCATGATCATCGTCCAAACCAGAATCTGCAACTGCAATAATCTGACCCGAACCATCTAAATCCGTTGTAAAGTATGATTTCATCACTGTTGTCTTCATATGACTTCGAGCGTTATCATTATCAATGGAAAATTGCGGATTAAAACGGAAGGAACGAACACTTGGTTGTAGTATGATTTCTGCTATTTGTTCACTATTCAATTGTCCTTGATAACGCCCTTCATCCCACTTTATTATTTCAGATAGCCCAACTTTGGAAACTTCTTCAAGTGACTGGGAAATAGTAAATCCTTGTTCATCAATTAGTTCTACTGAATCAACAGGACCGAAATCATCCCTCCATCCTTCAAGTCTCATCGTTTGCCCCTGTAGAGCAATATTTCCATCTGTTAACATCATAATATCCAATATTGCGCCATCAATTAACAATGCTAATGGTACTTGATGAGTTGCTACAACTCCTTGTATGCTACTCGCTTGTTGAATTGAATTTGTGGTAGCTTGAATGATTAAACCGGAAGGTGCAATGAATTCTCTTATCATCAATCCTTGAATATCATTCAATTGTTGTCTTGCTTGTTCCATCCTTATCGAATCATCTACAATCAATAAGGCAAGGTCTGGCCGCGCTTGCATCAATTCCATTGGAATTGGCCTAGATGCAGTAAACCCAAATTGGTCAAAATCACCAATCCGTGATGACGCGATACTCGGCCTTATTTCTAAAGAATAAGTATCATCATATTCACCAACTGCATCGGAATAAACTCCGTCAACTAAATCAAATCTAACCCACTCGGTTTGATTCTCATCCAATTGAGATGCATCATTATTTTCACCCGTAGGGTGAAGTATTGGACTTAGGCTTTGTAATACGAATATCACAACTAAGCACAACGCCATCCTCAGTGAACTACTGGTTTGCACAAGTTGAGGGCTAACCTGCCCCGTTTTATCGCTTCGGGTGCATTGATTGTATAGAACATCAATACAATAGTGGTTCAAGAGTTAGGCCAAGTAGTTTTATCGCCTTCATCGATAAAAATCTCACTCGACCAATGTCCAACTGAGTGATACCAATCTTGACGGTTATCATTTCCATTAAAATCAGTCCATTCTAAATGCGTATGAACTACATAATTATCCCATACAGTATAACCAGAAACTAGCATTTCTAATTCATCCCCTGCAATCGAAGAATGTGCTGAAACTTTGTCTATTTCAACTCTCATATTATCAAGTACCAAACCATCTACATCTTGGAATTCTACATGGATCACAACATCAGTAATTTCTCTACTTCCGTCGTTAGATAACTCAGACATCATTAAATGTCCACCGCGTTGCATATAATGTGTTTCAAGCACAACTGAATCTCTTGGTAGAACCCAATACCATCCACTGAGAACGACACCTATCATCAAGAGGATAACAACACCTGCTAATACAACTTGATAAGGGTCGACTTCAGACACTTTTTCGCGAAGTAATTTTGCTGCCTCTTGGGCTCGTTCCCAATCCTCTCTTTCTTCTTCATTATCGCTATCAAATGCGCCTAATTCCGCTTGTTTATCCATACTTCTAGCCATCAATCCGCCGACTTCTTTAATATCGTCTTCATGAACTAATAGTTCACCATCTCGACCTTTTGCGATTGTCTTTGATTCAGAATTATCTACCATTTAATCACCCCAGTAGCATTATGCCTGATGCAAGCATCGTAGTCAATGGCTCAACGACCATGATATGTCTTGTTTCAACAGCACCACCAGTCAATGTTCCAATCAATGAAAGGTCAGTCACTATTCCATTGACTCCCAATGAAGATGCAGTCGGAATTACTCCAGTGAATTGTGCATCAAGAAGTACTGCTCTACCATCTAATACAATACCATCCAATGACGGATAGTAAAATCCTGGCTCTATTGTAGCCTCTGCGCTTACTATTATTCTGCCATTGGTAATGTCGTCTAAGACAATAATTGGATATTTTAGTGGCCCTTCATAAATATGAATCGTTGCAGATTTCAAATCTTGTCCTACAATTTCAATCCGATCAATTGTTACTCCCGGAGCACTAGGAACATCAGTTTGCTGAATGTATACCCGTTTGACACCAACACCGGATGATTCAACCCGCATACCCCAATCTTCGGTTGGTTCAAGAACGAATCGCCCCGGTAAATCCTCAGCCAACATCAAGATATCTCCTTTGGAGTCTATTGCTCTTCCACTGGCTTCTAGATACAAATCCATATCATCTGTATTGGATGAATAATCCAAACTCATCATTCCTTGGAATGAGCTCATTTCGCGTATGTCAAACACAAGTTGTGGTTGCGCTTTTAACTGCATTACTGCAGGTAAATCTCTCATGAAAACAGTGGCTGGCCACCAAAATCCATCAATATATCTCATAGATTGCAGCATTATAGCATCTGCTGAATGTTCACCATTACGATA
>JANXHP010000079.1 GCA_024958795.1 Candidatus Poseidoniaceae archaeon
AATTAGAGTATAATAATATATGTAAAAGGGGCTCTTTGAGATTGTTTAAGCGTATCATTGAAGACCTTTCAACAACAGCGTCAGTCTATGGCGAGAGGAGGCTATGCCCATCGTGCAATTCTCCTAGTCGTTTTGTTATTGATTGGCGGGCCTATCCAAATCGGTCTTTCTGCACAATATGATGGCACTATTCCCCAAGAGATTTTGACTGAAGAGCCCGTAATATTTCCTGCTTCAACAGGGGCTACTCAAACGATTTCATTGGATGGTTCTACGGTAAATAATGACTTTACAGTTGAGGTTCTAAGCACTGAACCGTTAGTAGATATTAATCTTAATATTTCTCCATCGGTACAGGTTACTCAATCTGCTACTATTTGGGATGATAATAGTATATGGTCACATTCCGATGCACAAATGGATGGTTCTAAGCAATCTGGTGCAGGTTTGTCCTTGAAGGGCGTTGATGCGGTTTGGAATTTCAATTCAGGTAGTGATGGTTGGACTTTCTCTAACAGTTATTCTGGAAGGTCAACCCTACAATGTGGAACAAACGGTACAGGTGGAGGTTCAATCAGAACTTATGCTGGCTCAACTTATGCAACATCTCCTGTTATCAATCTAAACGGATTATCATCAATATCTGTACATGCATGGGTGCGGCAAGGTAATTCTGGTTGTGGAGAAGAACCGGATTCAAATGAAAATCTGGTCTTCCAATACAAATCGAGTAGTGGCTCTTGGACTACTTTCCAGTCATATATGGGTTCAACGTCAGGTGGTACTTCTACTCAAATGAATGTCAATTTACCAGCAGTAGCATTGCACACAAACAGTCAGATAAGAGCGTATCAAAACTCAGGTTCAGGTACATGTTGTGATTACTGGTTCTTTGATGATGTATTCCTTGATATTCCTTCTTCCGCTACTTGGATTAGTCCGACAATCGGTTGGGCAAGTAATGCTACATTCCCAGTTTCAAAGTCGGTGATGGCGCCAATGTACATTGATTCTTTTGTACCAACAGGGGCACGTCTTGATTGGACTGTATTAGATGACAATGGGCTAGAGATTGATGGAATGAGTGGTTCAAGTAATGTGATTCCACTACAGTTTATTGATGTTGAAAATGTTGATGAAATCAGGATAAAATTTGATTTCAATGAATCAAGTGCTGGATTGATCCCAAGAATATTTGCACTTTCCTTTGATGGTGCTTACAAAGATACACTGCAACCAATGTCAATAGAGAACCGTTGGACAAGCAAAGGAGCGACCTATTCTAGTGGCGCAACACAATTTTCAGGTTTTGCAACTGACAGTGTAATGTCTTCTTGGTATTCTCCCGATTTCGCCTCTGACGGAATGGTAATTGATGGCCAATCAACTAACTCACAGGCACAAATAAGATTTGATCCAAATGATAACTGGACCAATATTTCTTTACCATATACATATAATTTGGACGAAACACTATTCGGATTCCAGTTACAATTTGCTGCACTTGCTCCTGCCGATGGCAATATGAGTAATTTCACAACTTGGCAATTTGATGAGTTTGAAATTAGAATGAGTGGAGGATATTATCCTGCACAACCAGCTATTGATTTCGCAGAAGATGAAATCTATGAATGGGGCGGTAGTGATAGTAGAGTTGGCTCTTGGGGATGGCAAGACCGATTCGCCAATGGTGAGAATAAAGTTGAAGTCGTTGCAGGAATATCCGGATATGCTACAACAAAGGCTTGGATAGCAAAGTATGATTTGCAATCTCTATCATTATCAGTAATGGCAGAAAGTGGTACATTTAACACAATTAATCTCGTTGTTGGAAGCACTACGCTAACTTCATGGAGTTATTCTAATATTACAAATACACAAGTCCAGTTAAACCTATCCGAATTGTCAAATCTCAAAACTGAATTGGCTGCAACTACTTCAGCAGTTGCTTCATTAGGGACAGTATTTGTTGAAGTAGAATTTGAAGTTCTTGGAACTGGTAATATCACTTATGGTGGATTAAGTGCGCCATATCCAGCATCATTATCATTAGATGCTGGGCCACAATCTCCATTCATTTTGGCAATTAATTCTGCTCGAAGAGGTTTGGTTCCAAATCAAGGAATTCATCATATTCCAGTACCGTTCATCTCATCAACAGTAGGTGATTTGGAGATAGAGTTGGTTTCCATGAATTCATCTTCTGAGGTTGTTCTTATCGACTCAAGTATGGAAGATGAACCAATAATATTGACTCCAAGTCAGCAATGGATGACTATGCATACAACATATCAAGTGTTTTCTTCAACAGCAAATATGGTTCGTTTTGATGTATTTGGTTCTGAAAATGAAGCAACTTGGTTCCTTCCTTTGAATGGAGGAGAACCAGTTGGACAAGGTGATTATGATAAAGTTGAATTGCATCCAAACCACGCACTTCAATCATCAATAAATGGTACAATTGTTGAGTTTAGCGTCACATTCCGAGTAGAACCAGATTGGGATGATGAAGAATTATTGACAGTGACTTCAAGACTTATTCTTGACAGCAATACCGTCTCAATTCCATCAACTTATTATTGGGGCGGATTCGGATATCAAGGATATGAAAATGATCTAGAAATACACTCATTTGTTGTTTCAACCGATGAAGGTGAAATTCCTCAATATGTTGAGTTTTTGCAATCGTCTGATGAAATCCAATTCACAGTTGATATTGGATTTGAAGGGGTTGATAGTAATGCTTCCTTTGCCGATGGTGATGCGTTAGTAGAACTTGTTAGAGGAGGGCAAGTTATTGCAAATACAACTAGTTTAGATGAAGATATTTGGGTAGTTAATGATACCATTCCTTTCACTCATGGAAATTTAACTTGGACTATTAGAGTAATTCCAATAAATGGTTCAGGTACAACATCTAATTCCGAAATGTCAAGAACTTTCTTTATTGATTCAGTAAAGCCAAGAGTGCTTGAAACCAGTGTTGGTTGGTATGACCACAGAGAACCTAGTACGACTCAAACAATGCACATTCAAATTACCGACCAACCAGAATTACCGACCAATATTCATGCGAAGGTATGGCGGCAATGGCTTGAAGATGACAATATGAATGGTTGGCCAGACCCTGGAGAATACTCTTCAATGGCCTTGTTAATACCTTCAAATCTTGGTGCATTAGTTGGTCAATATACGCTATTATTGGATGATAGTGGAGGTAGCATCGGTCAGAAAGTTGCTGTATATATTGTAGGTCAAGATACTGCTGGGTATCCGATTAAAGATGCAGGTTCTAATGTAAGTGGTGAGCATTTATTCATGTATCAATTAGCACCTGATGGTCCACCATCGATAAGTGCTAATGCATTCTCATGGGAAGGCGGACGCCAATCTTGGTTACATCCTGATATGGCATATGTTCTAAATGTAGATATTAGCGAGCCAAATGGCGGTTCTGACCTCAGTACCGTTTCCGTATCTTTGGCTGGAAATCAAGGTTCAGATCCGTTGTTGATGACTTGGGATTTTGAAACTGGAAATTGTACAAGCGCATCAACACATATCATTATTGATGACTGTGTAATGATGGGAGCAGATGGTGCTGCCACTCCGTATGAGAAAGATATGACTTTACAAATTGAATTACATTTGGCATGGACAATGCCTGATTTAGGAGAAACAAGGAGGGAACCGCTTGTTACTGTAGCCGATAGAGCAGGAAATCAAGTATCTCTCAGCTTCCCTGAAAATAGGTGGAAGTTTTCAGCAGCGATGGAAGTGCTTGAAGAATCAGTAACTTTGCACTTGTCATCAGGAACTTTGTTGGGTGATGGTGCAAGATTGGGGCCTAATAGTGCGATGGAAATTTCAGGAGGAGTAGTCTTCTCAGAAACTGGAACAATTCCAGAGTTCAATTGCAGTATAGATATTTTATTCGCTGGTGAAAGCAAATCAGCATTAGCACAACAGGGGATTTGGAATATTGCTCTAACCACGCCAGGTAATTCGGGAACAATTCCTCTTACATGGGCTGTTGGTTGTATGCCTGAACAAGGAATTGATGCAACTGATAAAGGAACTTCAGTTCGCTGGATTGTAGTCGATGGTGAAGGCCCTATCCCAGTTGAGATTCTTTCACCAAGAGTGGATGCAATACTTGATTCAGAATTACATGAGATTAGAATTGTTGTTTCAGAAGAGGGTGGAATTGATACAGACTCTTTGCAACTGGTTTGGTGGGTTGAGGACCAATTAACAGGTGACCGGTTAAGAGATGGGACTGAGCCAATGGAATTGGTTGGCAGTGATATTGAAGGCCTAAGATTAGAACTTACATCATCCTTTAATTTAACAGAAATTACTGGCGATATGTTAGAGGATAGACTGATAGTTGTTGTAAAGATTGAGGGACGTGATTTAGCAGGAAACCCGATACTTGGACTCCTAGGGACTCCTTCTGGGACTCCAGTTGCCCAATGGGGAATGAGATTCTTAGAGCCAGTGTATCAATTGGAGCCTTCATCGGTAACATATTCTCGTTTAATGGTTGAAGTTGGACAAACAACTTCAGTTCAAATCAGTGTCAAAAAC
>JANXHP010000027.1 GCA_024958795.1 Candidatus Poseidoniaceae archaeon
TGTTAGAAGATTCAGGGCCAAACATTGTTCCATTGGTATTTATTGAAGTGAAAAGTGGTTGGATTGAAATTTCTGCCGAACTCACAGTTTGATTGTATGGAATTTGAATTGAAGAATATAGAGTTTGGTTTACACCAGATTGGCCAGAAATTGGATGAAATGAATCTGGTCCCGACCAATGCTCAACTGTTTCTGATGAACGAGGAAAGGCCCCTGCATGACTCGGTAAATCTTCAACACTATCATCGATATGAGAATTACTGATAACAGGTAAATATGATGTGATTAGCAATAGCGAGACTATGAACATGGCTGTAATGAAATAAGGATTATTCCTATTGTTCAAGCCTGCAGTACCAGTCATTTCTCAACCACCTCGCTCAGCGAGGTGAGGTCTTTCAATATCAAAGTGAGTATTAATTGTGTGAAGTGGTTTTAGTGAAGGGTTCAAGAATCGTGGGCTACAGGGTAAGCATAATGTCGCCTCCACGAGAACTCGATAGCGCCCAAGCGCACGAAGTGGAGGAGCAGTTATTCACAACAAATCGTCAGCAATCAGGGCGAAATGTTCCAATCAAATTACCAAGATTTGATTTCTGGGAGAATGTTAGAAAATTACTTTCTGACATTGATTTAGACATTCAAGATATGTTACGTATGGGTGCAACGGGTATTCGTTTACAAAATCTCCAAAAGAGACAAGCAAACATTCGTCGTATAGCTAGCGAATTGTCGCGTAAGAGAATGGTTGCAATGATGCAACATGCTGCAAGTCAATCTATGAGAACTACTGCAAATTCTGGTATGAACCAAGAATTACCTTCACTTGATTGGCAACGCCATGATCCTCAAGAGAAGGCCTTCTATCATGCATTACTGATTCAAGTTGACCGATTCAAGATGGGAATTGATTGGAATGGAATGCAAAATGGAGTTGCGGGTGAAGGTGCAACCGATAAGGTACTTCATGCCCCTGGAACAATGCAATTAGATTCATTCACTGAAAACAACTTAACCGATAATCCACCTCCTGCTTTAGCCTTTGAAGATGAAGAGCCTGATATCATTGACATGATGGAAGCCGATGAGGAAGACCGATTTTCAGATGCTCAATGGCCCGACTTAGATGAGCATATTCACGCAGATTTGAATGATGAAGGTGTTCAAGAAATTGTAGACAATGTCAAAGAAGGTGAAGATGAAGAGATGGAATCATTCATGCAAGAGATGGCCGGAGAAGTTCGTCATGCAGCAGCAATGGAACTAGCACCTTCCACCAAGTCTAGTGAAATCAGTTTAGAGGAAACGATTGTTGAACAAGATGTTGAATCTCAAGAAGAAATTGAAGAGGATGATTTGGTTCGTGTGAGAATCTTGGAGTCATTACCTGAAGCGATAATTGACGCTTCAGGTGAAGAAGTCAATTTAGAAGCAGGTGATGTTCACTTCTTAGATTCAACAACTGCGGAAATGCTAGTCGATGGTGGATTCGCTAAAATCGCTGCACTATAAGCAAAATGATTTACTTACAATGAATAGCCTTACGGCACAACATTGTCAATTATTACTTCGCTTTCGCTTCAGTTGACTGCGCGCATTGAAAGTTCAATGCTAACAGTATCTGGAATTTGGATACGAGCTACTGCACGAAGTGCATTTTCGTCCTTACCAGTTGTAATATCCATTTCAAGAAGACGCTTGTGAACTCTAAGTTCCCAGTGATCGTATGTCTCACTACCTTCACCATCTGGTGCCTTACGAACTGGCACGACTAGACGACGAGTTGGTAGTGGGATAGGTCCACGCAGTGAAATACCACCAGTCTCACAAATATTCTTGATTTGTGATGCTACCGAATCAATATCAGAATGGTTTTCACCAGTTAACTTGATGATTGTTACTGCAGCCATTTTCATTCCTCCAAAACTTTAGATGAATTCAATTGGACTCACTTCTTATCAATCTTTAGACAAACACCAGCAGCGACTGTCTTACCCATGTCGCGAATTGCGAAGCGGGAAAGTTCAGGGAAGGTGTCCATTTGCTCGATTGCGAAAGGCTTGGTAGGCTGGAAGCGAATCAAACATGCATCTCCAGTCTTTAGGAAAGAAGGATTTGCTTCCTTTCCGTTCTTGTTGGTCTTCTCTAGAAGTTCCAAGAAGCGAATAGCGACTTGGGCGGTGTGTGCGTGGAATACAGGAGTGTATCCAACAGAAACTGCCTTTGGAATGTCCATTAGTTGAATCTGTCCAACGAATGTTTCATCGTGACGAACGAACATTGGTGCGGTATCTGCATATCCTGCAACGTCTCCACGGCGAATATCAACAGCTGCTAGACCACGAACGTTGAATCCAACGTTGTCACCAGGCTCTGCCTTAGCTACCATTGTGTGGTGCATCTCTATTGACTTGACTTCACCGGACTTCTGTGAAGGATTGAAGACAACGTTCTTTCCAACGTTTAGAGTACCGGTTTCAATTTTTCCTACTGGAACTGTTCCAATACCGGAAATCTTGTAAACATCTTGAATTGGCAAGCGAAGAGGCTTGTCAAGTGGCTTCTTTGGCATTGTAATCTTGTCAATTGCCTCGAAAAGAGTTGGTCCCTTGTACCATGGGCACTTGTCGGACTTGTTGTATACATTGTCTCCATTTAGTGAAGAAGCTGGAATCATTGGAATATCGTCCGGCTTGAAACCTGCCATCTTCAATAGTGCGCTAACTTCCGTACATGCTGATTTGTACTTGTCTTCTGACCAGTCAACACCAGAAATATCCATCTTGTTAACGTGTACGATAAGTTGTGAAACACCTAGAACACGAGCAAGGAAAGCGTGTTCCTTGGTTTGTGCGTTAACACCATCATTTGCTGCACATAGTAGAACTGCTGCGTCAGCTTGTGAAGCACCGGTGATCATGTTCTTGACGAAATCACGGTGACCTGGAGCGTCAATAACGGTCCAGTAGTAGTTAGGTGTGAAAAATTCCTTGTGAGCAACGTCGATAGTAATACCACGTTCGCGCTCTTCCTTTAGTCCGTCCATGACGTACGCAAGACCGAATCCAGCCTTACCGGATTCTGCAGCGAGTTTTTCGTTCTTTTCAACTACGTGACCTTCGATGTGACCTGAGTCCAAAAGAAGGCGTCCAACAGTAGTGGACTTTCCGTGGTCGACGTGTCCGATGAACACTATATTCAAGTGAGGCTTGCTCTTATCTTCCCATTGAGATCCCATTGTGATTACTCCTTAGCGAGTCAGCCGACAAGAAACCCCTATTTGAAGACCGCGACTGATATTATCTAACTTCTTAGAATCAGTAATGTCCGTAATCGTGCCACGGGGGGCTTATAGATTCAATATTATTGACAAAATAAGTTCAAATGACCTACTTTTTCGGTATTAGCGAGAGGGTGTTACTACTTACCTATTATTCGGCACCAATAATAGTTCTATCTTTAGCAATACGATACATTCTGACAGTACTTGTAGCACCCTTCATTGCTAGAGGGCTTCCTGATATTGCTACTACACGATCTCCAACATTTAATCTTCCATCATCCAATAGTGCGGCAACCGCCGTTTGCATTGTTTCTGAACCGCGTTGGTGCTCTTTAACAATTATACTATCAACACCTGGTAATAACTGAACTCTACGAGCAGCTCTAATTCTATCACTAACTGCCGTGACTGGAATCTCTGGCTGATATCCCGCAACTAGCCTCGGTGCATTTCCATGTTCAGTAGCAACAACAATTCTTGCTGCTTTGCTAACCTTTGCCAATTCAACACCTGCATGTGCAACCGCTCTTGTTGACTTGAATCTAGCCAAACCACTCGGCCTAGCCCCCGAGGAGTCCAAGCCTTGTTCAGTAGCAATAGCAATTCTATCCATAATCTCAACCGATTGTAATGGGTATTTTCCTGAAGCGGTTTCACCTGATAGCATTACTGCGGTTGCTCCAAAGCGAATCGCATTAGAAATATCACTTACTTCTGCCCGTGTAGGACGTGAATTCAAAATCATTGAATCAAGCATTTGAGTTGCTACAATTACAATCATACCTCTTTGCAAAGCACCATCAATAATTCTTTGTTGTGCCATAGGCACTTGTTCTAGCGGTATTTCTACTCCCAAATCGCCCCTTGCGACCATCACTGCATCCGCCGCATCCAATATTTCATCCAAATTCATTAGAGCTGTTGGATGCTCAATTTTTGCTATTATAGGAACATGCTGTCCAGCATTTTTTATCGCTTCTTTAGCTGGAATCAAATCTGCAGCAGTGCGAACATAACTAACCGCAATATAATCGGCTCCTTGTTGTAATGCATGCTCTAATGCAATTTTATCATGTGCACCAATAGCCGGTAAATCGACCATTGTACCTGGAACGTTAATTCCTTTTTTTGCACTCACAGGACCTCCATCATCAACTTCACAAGTAACAATTCCTCCAGATTTAGCCTCAGTGTTTTTGACAATTAATCTAATCAAACCATCTGCAATTAAGACCGGATCGTTTACATTTAGTTCCAAACTAAGACCTGCATATTCAACTGGCAACTTTGCAGAACTTGCATCTTCCATCTTGGCCATACCACAATGTAATTCAACAGATTGACCCTTTGTTAATTCAACAATACCAGTAAAATTACCAAGTCTTAACTTAGGACCAGGTAAATCTGCAAGTATACAAGTAGGTCTGCCAAGGACTTCTTCAAATCCCCTAATTTGCTCATATATTGCTGTTTTACTAGCTGGTTCACCATGTGAATAATTCAGTCTACAAACATCAACACCGGCTCTAAGTATTGATTCAAGAACTTCGGGAGAATCAGAAGATGGTCCGATGGTAGACACGATGCGTGTTCTTCTCATCAGTCATCGCTGGTACGCATACCGCTTTAAGATATGCAATTGACAAATATCTATTCTTCTTCCCCGAGTTCAAAACTATGGAGGAATTCATCTATGTCAATAACTCCATCTTCATTGGTATCTGCTTTGTGGAAAATTAAACGTGAATCATTCGCGTTATAACTAAATCCAAGAGTTTTCAATGCATGTTGGAATTCTTTGAGTGTTAAGTGATTCTTGCCACCCCAATCTGCCATATGGAATATTTCTTCACGGCGTATATACTCTGCAGGTGTTGGATTACGGAATTCTTGTTTGAATGTATGGAATGGAGTTTCTCTTGGATGAGCATGCTTTGCCCCATATCCATAATAGATAATAAATCCAATTATTAATGCCGCACCAGCACCAATGAATGCTTTTTCACCCATAATGAGAACCAGTGCCAATCCTCCGATAATTCCCCAAATTTGAATCAAAGGGAAAAATGGGGCTTTGTAAGTTGGCTGATACCATTCATGCCCCTTTGCTATGCTCCGTAGTACAATTAATGCTGAATTGACAATGATGAAAACCATGATTTGGAAGCCTGATGCTAACTTAGCCACGTCCTTTACAGGTAATGTAAGAAGGACAACTGCCATCATCATTCCTGTAGCAATGATGGTCCAGTGTGGCGTTTCCCATTTTGCATTTACCTCTTCAAGTGACTGAGGTAAGAGATTGTCTCTAGCCATTGCAAACAAATATCTCGATGATGCTAAAATACCGGCTAGAGCCATCGAAGCCATAGTCAATATGGCTAATACCGCTGCGATTAATCCAACTGTTTTTCCGCCAACATGTTCAGCGAAGATGAAAATTGGATCTTCTACTGCATGGCCATCTACCATCCACCAACCATCGCTGAGAGTTGCCATCAACATATAGGAAACTCCTGCATAGAGCAATGTTGCTGTGGCAAGAGAGATATACATACCACTTGGCAGATTTTTTCCAGGATTTTTTATTTCTTCAGCAATCGCAGCAACTTTTGTTACTCCTGCATAAGCAACGAAAACAAGCGCTGCGGTTTCACCCAATAGCCATACATCTGAACTAAAGGCTGCATCTGCAGGTGCCCCCAAATCTGCTTTACCAGAAAATAATGCTGCAAACGATAATATCAATAGCAACAATACTGAAAACCCTACAATTGGCGCTTGTATCGCTTTTATCTTCTTTACTCCAAGAATATTTACTACAACAATCAATACTAATACGCTTAATGTGACAGACATTGAATTAAATTCAACATTCAAAAAATTAGTAACCGCATACATATATGCGGTTAATCCAATCAAAGCAAATGATGCTTTCAATAAGAATGATGCCCATAGCCCCATGCCAGAAATTGTACCTAATAGTGGTCCATAAGTTCGTTCAATGTAAACATATGAGCCCCCAGATGTTGGCATAGCAGATGCTAATTCAGATTTTGAAACCGCACCCGGCAATACTACTGTTGCCGCTAAAACATATGCCAGCCAAATTCCTGCAGCAGATGCACCCATATTTTCGGCTGCAATAGAAGGTAGAACAAACAACCCAGAACCAAGCATTGCTGATAAGGAAATGATAATGACTCCAGCCAAACCAATTGTCCGTTCCAATTGCTTGGAAACATTAGTAATTACTCCTTTGACATCACCCTGAATTAGTTTATCAGCAGTGTCTTTTAAGTCCATAATTATCCCTCCGTCCTTCATCCTGTAGTAGTATTATTGTTTGGGAGAATAACTAATCATATAGCCTCTTGTAAAGAAAATGATAGCACAGTGCAATTACATATGGAATCGAGAAGATGACTAAACATAAACCAATCTAATAATGAATGATTCTACTTGTAAGTCATTCTGTTTATCATTTTTAATTTTGAAAGTCCAATCTCCATCACCATAGGTTGTTTCACCATCACCAAATATGTATGATGACATAGTGAGGAATACGCAATCATTTGCCTCATCGCAATTATCACCATCACTACGTTGGTCCAATCCCCTACTTGATGTGTTAGATGCTTCATCTCCTTCTTCATTGTAAGCATATATATCCAACTTTGCACGGCAATTGTTAGCACCTGGTAAATTTGTGCAGTCGCCATCTTGCTGTGGATATGTCAGTTCTGCTACTGCTTTACGAATTGTATTTCCAGTATCTTTATCATATGAAATTGATACATCAAAGTCAAGTTCAACTCCACTTCCAGAAGTATTTCCGCCCATCTCAAAATCTGACCATTTTGCTGCATAAGAAACATAGACTTTGATAGTGTCAGAATCTATCATATCTTGACTATTTTTGATATTCAACTTTATTTTGTATTCACCTGGTTCAACATCTGCCCATGTAACGGTCTCACCACTAAAATCAACATCATTCTCAAAATCACCATCGTTATCTGCATCAATGTTTAGATCTATGTCCCAATTATATTCAGAAATATATTCATCACTACTACCTGCATCTGAATCTGATGCATCTAAGGTAATACTTGTTGTCTCAGAAACATCCCTATCGGTTTGACTTTTATCATAATGACACATCCACACTACGATATGTGTGTCTTCATCTAAATCGTTATTTTCACAATCTTCTGCATCATTATATTGGGTGATTTCTGCAGATGGCGCTACAGCAGTAGCTGCAACGATTGTTAATTCTCTAACTTGTTCAGAAGTTATTGAACCATCTGAAATTGTAAGAACAATGGTTTTTGAACCTGGAGAATCAAATGACCATTCAGCAGTCATACCAGTTTTATCAACTGAAGAATCATCATCAAAATCCCATCGATATGTCAAACTTCCATCATTTGGAGTAGAACTGCTGGCATCGAATGAAATGGTATCTCCAACTCTGATATTATCACTTGGAGAATAGCTAAACACTGCTAATAACTCACTCTTAGAAGATGACCCTTGATCTTCAAAAATACAACCTGACAAACTGACTAATACCATCATGCCAGCCAACAATAGTGGACCGAATTGTAACTTCATCGTTTACTTGCTATGCCTGCTGTTTGAAAAGCCCTTCCTTCCTATGTATTGGTTTAGAAGGAAAATAGAGAGGTTTGACGGTTACCCGCAACCAATTCTTTAGCACTCCATCCAAACGCCTCTGTTATTCGCCCAATAGCTGCTGCAAGTCGTTCTGCATAGAATATTCCATCATAGCCACTAATGCCTCCATTTTCTTCACCTTCTATCCATGGTTCAACAGTCATTGGCCTATTACTTGCATCCGTTACTATGTATGCAACTTTCATGCCAGGTGTAAATCCAAGTCCTTTTGCTATCAAAGCACGAGCAATTCTAACTTGTGCCATAGAATCAGGATTTGCATAATGTTTGGAAAAATCAATACTACCATCTTTGTTTAATTTACCTTTACAAGATTTTGAAAGTACTAATTCAGAAGCATCAACTTGTTTATTCTTTATCGCTTGAACTCTGTTCAATGCATATTGTACCAAATCATCACCTTCATCAGCCAGAGCATAATTGAACATTTGTTTCATAGTATCTCGTAAATAAGAAAATGTATCTGTCCTTTGAGTTTCATAGCCACGAATTAGCATCTCTTCACTTGGCCAAACCACTTGACCAACATATCTTTTCTTTGCACCATGACTGAAAAATACAGACAAGCCTTTTTCAAATTCTAATATTGCAGAATCTTTACTGAAACGCTTAGCAATGTCCAAGCCAAAATCAATCATGGCTTGTTTGGCATTATTCCAATTATCAATCTCTTCATCTGTTGAATCTTCTTTAATTACTGAAATTGAATCTGTAGCAACTGGAGAACGAACGAATATTGAATCAGTATCTGAATAGACAACTGAATGACCTTCCTCTTCTAAACTGGCTATTATCGCCTTGATATTATGACGTGCCCAAGCGGTTATTGATGAACCTAAATCACGATGTGTAAAGCGATAGAATCCAGATGCAAAAACTCCATAGAAGGAATTCATCAATATCTTTACCGCATATTGCATTGCATCGTGAAATTGTAAAGCCTTGTCATCTTCTTCGTCTTTGGCCTTTTTCATACCAGCTTTATGTTCATCTCTCTGAGACATTAAATCCTCTAATAATAATGGAATCAATCCTTTACGATTATTTTGATGAAGGAATATTGCACCTGTAGGAGCAGTATGGACTGGATCATCTTCTGCTGGTTGAATATCTTGATTTGAATCCACTCTCGTAGTATAACAAATATTGTGACCTATCATGATAGAGGGATACATACTTTTGAAATCCAACACAGCAATCCATGGATGCAAACCTGCTTCAACATCGTGAACATATCCACCTGTAATCTGACCTTCTTTGGCATCTGCTGAACCTGTTAATGGAACTGCAATATTTTTTGAATCAGCCAAACGAATAACTAAGGAATCGATTAACTGACTTGTACTACCGTTAGCAGCGGTATCAAAATTGACTTTAGCAACGCTAGCAACCGCTTCCTTACGACGAATTACTTGAATTGCACCTAGAATATCCAACGGTAACGCCGCATCTCTAATACAATATTCAAGAACTTCATCTGGACGATTAGCCCATTCAACATCCATATTTGAGGCATCAATATCCATTTTATGTCGCTCATCATCATCTGGGAATAATAATTTTGCAACAAAACTAAGAGTTTCTCTTTGCGGCTTGAGTGCAATTCTTGCTTGCCACCAACAATCGACTATCGCTCTACCCGCTAGATTCCAAGCCCGATTGGATTGGCGTTTTGGCATTAGACCTGTTCTAACCCGTTTCAATTCCGACTCAATTTGAGGGACTCTACCCCAACCAAATAGCTGGGCTCTTTTGCGCCATTCTACTTTCTTGGCCAATACATCGGTTCTCTCGAGCAAGCGCGGTAGGTCAAAATTGTCAATATTGTAACCTGTGATAATATCTGGGTCATTTGCCCTTACAACTAGAGTCATCTGTTCAAGTATGTGAGATTCTTCACCAGTAAACGAAAATTCTTGCCGGGTACCATCTTGCATATTTTCAATACAAGCAGCACCACACAGAACTGTATTGTGAGCAATACTTGTCTCTAAGTCAAATGAAAACACTTTGAATGGAACTGCAAATGGTTCTGCTGCAATAAGATTGGATAGATCGCAACTAACCGTAATATCAACAGGATAACGACCAACCCCCCCCGCTTCAATTACTGCATTCATTCGGCTGTTATCAGCATCATCAGAATTTCTTTCATCAATTAATTGTCCTTCAACAGAAATATGCATTCCCAAATCCAAATCCAAAAATATCCTATTCAGATAAGGAATATCTCCTGAAAATATATGCCAACCTTGTTGCTGTAATTTTTTCCTCAATTGTGGAACTAAGTATGGCTGTTTTACGACTACTTTCCATGTTGGCCTCATTCCCAAATCTGTCAGTTTCATTACTGGACCGTCATAACTAACAATATCTGCATGACCTTTGAGACTACGAAGTCTGTTTACAAGGTAGTCTGGTAACTCTTCACCTTCATTCCATGCCCCAAGACTGGCCACTTCAAAAGATGGTGAAAGGCCATCTATTAGCAAGCAAATAGATTGACCGGTTTTACTGCGACCAAATAATTCTACTACTGTGCGGGATTTTGATTGACCATCTTCAATCATTTCAGTGGAATGATATCGGCCACTGATAATTCCGATGTCGCCGCGCCAAGTCATACTCTCCCTCCAACAACCAAAACGGCTCACAGTCCTTCAACTCACCCCTGCAGATTTTTCCTCAGAATATTTCCCCACCAATTATCTTGATAATTAGGCCGCAAGCCTTGAAAGGTGTCTATGCTCCCATACAAATGTCGGGCTTGGTGAAAGGATGAATAACAAGACCGATTGGGATAGCCTGACATTTTCTTTAACACCAACCGATACTATGTATTTGACAGAAACCAAGCAAGGAGATGCTTGGATGCCAGGTGATTTACGCCCATATGGGAATATGTCAATCTCTCCAGCTGCTGGTGTTCTAAATTACGGGCAAGGCTTGTTTGAAGGTATGAAGGCATACCGTACTGCGAACGATAAAGTTGTATTTTTCAGACCTGAAGAAAATGCTAGAAGAATGCAACGCGGTGCTGACCGTTTGAAGATTCCACCAGTTCCTGAATCAATTTTCATTGATGCTGTTGAACAAGTTGTAGCAGCAAATCTTAGTTGGGTTCCTCCAATGGGCAAGGGAGCACTATATGTTCGCCCATTGCTAATGGGTTCTGGACCAGTTCTTGGTGTTGCACCAGCACCATCTTACACATTCTTAGTTTATGTCACCCCTGTAGGGCCATATTTCAAAGGTGGAGTTTCTGCAATTGATTTACTAATTTCAGAAGAATACCATCGCGCTGCCCCTGGTGGTTCTGGTGGAGTTAAGGCGATTGGAAATTATGCACCAGGAATGATGCCGAGTAAGAAAGCAAAAGCAGCTGGTTTTTCTGAAGTGATATACCTCGATGCTGAAACTCATACTTGTATAGAAGAAGTAGGTGCTGCCAATTTCTTCTGTCTTAAGGATGGAGTCTTATACACTCCAGAATTAACTGGAACTATCTTGCCTGGTATTACCCGTGATTCAATTATCAAATTGGCTCGCCATAATGGGATGGAAGTTGTTGAAACAAAAGTAACCGCTGAATTCGCAATGAGTGCTGATGAGGCATTCTGCTGTGGAACTGCTGCAGTAATTTCTCCTATCGGCTCAATAACAAAAGGTGAGAGTAAAGCAGTATTTGGTAACGGTACACCTGGAAGCGTTACAACTTCTCTTTACAATCAAATTACTGGAATTCAAAATGAAACAGTCAATGATCAATTTGGTTGGTTACACGAAATTCCAACAAATTGAATTCAGTTCTTGAATCCTCTTTTCTTGAAACTCTTTTTTGTGGAAGACGATTTACTCTGTGAACGGTTACTTCCCTTTCTTTGTGAACGTGCACGACGGTCACCAACTTGTGGACCTCTTTCTTCTCTATCTGCTTGAGCTTCTTTCAAATCTCGTTGCATCTGGCGCCACTCGCCACCAATCAATTGCAATATTTCTTCTTTTGAATTAGCCCCTATTGTTTGCTTAGAGCCTTTTCTTGAAACCCATAGTCTTCCTTCTTTTGCATGAGGGCGGCGCGGATGGCTGGTTCCTTCTTCACGCTTGATTTTGCGAAGTCCTACTTTTCTTGCTGCAAGAAATAACCCTTCTAAATCCGGTTTTATTACCGAAGCATCTTTTGGAACACGGCGACCATTCCGGCGTGAAATTTTTGCATTAAAATATCCCGGCCAGATACTAAGTCTGTCTGGGTTGTGTTCCATCATCTCACCTCTTTGGGGTAACGCCCCATCATACCGGTGTGGATAACAGGGTTATCAAATCATTCAAGGAGAACGCCGTTGATGACGCCGTCCTTACCTGGACGAGAAGTAATACGTGCACGACCTTGATCGGTATCGATAATTGCTCCTTTGACCAGAATATTTCTACGAACATAGTTAGGATTAGATTGGTTCTCAACTACTGAATGAATCTTTCCAATAGTAGTCTTTCCAGTTTTAGTATCATTTAGAGAAACACGATTCTCAGACATTACACGAACCATGCTATTTCCACCAGTCTTGCGGTAGATTTTACGCTTTGGTTCTCCGACTAATGCGAATTGCTTTTCGGTCGAAATTTCAGTAGAACGCTTGCTGCGAGCCTGAACGAGGCGACCACCTGATGGTTTGCGACGGGAGATTCCATGCCATTGTGCCATTATAACCAATCCTTACGATGCCATGCGACCGGCCAAGCATATATGAAAGCAACCCTTAGACACAATTCGCTTCAAAGCGCGATACTGAACGGCCATCTATCGTCTCTAATATTGCAACTAATTGGTCACCAACGTGTAGTTGACCGACACCTGCTGGTGTACCAGTAAACAAATAATCGCCTTGACAAACTGGTGCCCATTGTTGCAATGCATCTATTTGCATACTCGGAGTAATGCTCATTTGTGAAAGAGGAGCTTGTTGTACAACCTTGCCATTTACTGTTAATGTCAAAGCCAATCCTTCGCTTTCATCTACTAGGGAATGAATATCTCCTGTCCAATCAGAAAATGGCCCAATCACTGCACTACCAGTGAAACACTTTCCTTTTGCCCAAGGTAATTGCTGTTCGCGACATTTTGATTGCGCAGCCCTATCGGTTAAATCCAATCCAACCGCTACTGCCTCTATTTGGAGATTATTTCCTAAACGTATTACACATTCAATTTCATGATGGACTTCACCAGGATGTTGTGAAATTTGTAAAGGACTATCAGTGGTAATACAATTGTGTGGTTTGACAAAAAATATTGGTTCCACCGGTTGTTGATTGCCAAGTTCTTCAGCGTGTTTTGCAAAAGTTCGAATGGTACACCATAGCGCCATAACCCTGTCCAAGACAAAACGCCAAATGAACAAGTTGGTAGTGCTAAGGGTCAAATGTGGTTGCCTTTAGCATCAGTTAATGGCAAAGGAATGGCATACCAAAAAGCGACGCCCAGTTCGCAGAAAACAAATAGCACCTTTGTTAAAGGAGTTAGAAACTGCTCTCGGAATTGATTTAGCAGTAGATGGCGCATTCCTTGAAATGGCAGAATACGGGCCTTGGCAAATGGTTTTTGTTGACAAAATAGCCAAGGCTGTTGAATTGAAAAATGAGGAAGGAAAGAGATTTGCATTCCTAACTTTGAGAGGTTTTCTAGAACATACTGATTCTGCGAAATGGGTCAATGTTGATCATGGTGCAATTCCATTCTTGATGAATGGGGCTGATTGTATGGTGGCAGGAATACAAGATGCAGACCCAAGTATTGTAGTTGGAGATTTAGTTTGGATTCGAGATATGACACATAAACGCCCACTTGCAATAGGTTGGACTTCGATGGATAGTTCCGAATTGATTTCATCTAGTAAAGGAAAAGGAATCAAAACTCTTCATTGGGTTGGCGATGAACTTTGGAATATGGATAACTGAGTAAGTATCAAGAAGTACATATGCAAGCAAGGATACATGCACGGAAGGCATATTCTCGCAATAGCGTTAATCTTCACACTAATGTGTCCATTAGTAATCGGTTCTTCGGTAACAAGTGGAGTTGACAAAAATCCTGATGATTCTGAAGTTCCTTTCTCAATAATTGAAAGAACTACTCCTAGCGTTGATGGAAAGGATTGGAACTTTGAAATTAGAATTGATGATGATGCGCATGCAAATGGAACTACTCTTACCATTACTACTCAAGTCTGTACTAATGATGGAGTATGTGATCCTCCATTTGCTCATGAAAGCGTTGCTGAAGGTCAAAATTATGCTATTTCTATCACACCTCCATCCGACCACACTTATGTGAACTGGAGAGTTAGTGCTGAATATGATAATGGTGATAAGGAAAATTTCCCGCAAGGAGATTGGTTCAAAACATGGTCATCTTGTTGGTTTAATGAAAATACTTGGGGTGGAATAGATTCGAGTGAAGATGGTTGTAAGACCGTTGAAGGTGAGAGTATTCTTCCAGGAT
>JANXHP010000116.1 GCA_024958795.1 Candidatus Poseidoniaceae archaeon
CAAGGAACTGCTACAGTTGGAATTGGCCCAGGTCAAACCAGTCGAGTTCAAGCAGTAAGAATTGCAGCAAGACGCGCTGGTGAAAGAGCACAGGGTTGTGTATTGGCATCAGATGCCTTCTTCCCATTTGCTGATGGATTAATTCGTGCTGCAGAAGCAGGCGCTTCTTCAATCGTTCAACCAGGTGGTTCAATCAGAGACCAAGAGGTAATCGATGCAGCAAATGAGCGTGGAATCTCGATGTTATTCACCGGACATCGCCTATTTAGGCACTGAATACAACAATTTCACTCCATTTTCAATTTGGGGTGATTTCAATAAGTCGCACCCTATCGGCTCAAACCATTACCCTCACTGAGGCTAATAATTGGTGATTATATGCCTCAACTAAATCGTAATATTGCCAATGTCGGCACCGGTTTTGCAGCATTCTTAACCCCGCCAGGTCCAGAAGTAATTCGTTTTACTGTAGGACAGCCGGATTTTGACACCCCTTTACCAGTCGTTGAAGCAGCAAAGGCAGCACTTGACCGAGGTGAAACTGCATACACAAGAACACAAGGAACCCCAGAAGTTTGTCAAGCAGTAGCAACACATCTTAGCAATACTCACGGTATTGAAACAGATGCAAACGACGTTCTAATCTCTCCAGGTTGTAAGCAGGCTTTGCTATACGCGATGATGGCAACACTTGACGCAGGCGATGAAGTCCTGTTGCTATCACCAGCATGGCCTTCCTATGATGGAATGCTCAAATTACTCGGAGCAGTACCAATTCACGTTCCGGTTAGAAGGGATAACTATCATCCAGATTTTGATGCCTTAGAAGCAGCGATTACCAACAAGACAAAGGCGATAATGATCAACTCTCCAAATAATCCAACTGGAGCAGTATATACTCCTCAAGAAATTGAACAATTAGTAAATCTAGCTATTGAAAATGATTTGTGGATTGTTGATGATATGATTTACGGAACACTTGTTTGGCAAGATTATCCATACACTTCACCAGCAACTATTGCTGGAGGTTCTGAGAGGACAATTACCATTGGTGGATGGTCAAAAGGTTGGGCTATGACCGGTTGGAGGTTGGGCTGGATCACAGGTCCAAGTGAAGCGATGTCTGCGGTAAAGAAAATCAATGCAAGTGCAGCTACACATGTTGCAACCTTCCTAATGCCAGCAGCAACAGTAGCCTTAGGCCTACAAGAGGAAACTGCAGATATGGCTAAACAATTTAGCGAAAGGCGTGAAGTGATTCATCAACTATTATGTGAAATGCCAGGAATAGTAGTTCCTAAACCAGAAGGTGCATTTTATGCTCTTTGTGATGTTACTGGAACAGGAATGAGTGATGTTGAGTTTGCAACAAGAGCATTAGAAGAGGCACAAGTGCAACTGATACCAGGATCATTGATGGAAGGTGGAGAAGGACTGGTTAGGATTTCATATGCAACTTCGATGGAGAATATTAGGGAAGGTTGCAGAAGGTTGAATGCTTGGTTAAATCAAATATAATCAAATAGATATTACTATTTGTTTTCTTACCTACCATTTGCCATGCAACCAGCGCCACTACCGGCTCCAGCACAAATAGCCCCAGTTCACAAACTTGTTAATGATGAAATAATGTTCCAAGATGTTTCAATTAAAACAATAAATGGATTTTTGGGTTTAGCAATCCAATGGCTTGGTGTACCATTAGCAATAATTTGTATGTTTATCACCTATGAGTTAGGTCCATTGATTGTTATTGGAATAATAATGCAAATTCTTCTTGTAATTCTTTGGTTTTTAATGTTCAATAGTTACTTAATAATTAGCCCAAATGAAGGGGCTGCTATGCAATTCTTTGGCAAATACAAAGGAACAGTTGACAAGCAAGGATTCCATTTCTTCATTAATCCGTTATATGAAAAGCACAAAATATCTCTAAGAATTAGAAACTTCGAATCGGCTAAACTCAAGGTTAACGACGTTAATGCAAATCCGATTGAAATCGCTGCAGTTGTTGTTTGGAAGGTTGTAGATACTGCAGAGGCTTTGTTTGAAGTTGATAATTATCAGAATTATGTTCAGATTCAAAGTGAGGCAGCACTACGCGCTATGGCAACAAAATATCCCTATGATATCATTGAGGACAAAGATGTAGGAGGAATTGCACTATCAAGCCACCAAGAAGTCATTGCACAAGAATTACAGATTTCTGTTGAAGCAAGATTGAAGAGAGCAGGAATCCAAGTTCTAGAGGCTAGAATCAGTCACTTAGCATATTCACAAGAGATCGCTCAAGCAATGCTGCGCCGTCAACAAGCAAGCGCAGTTGTTGCAGCGCGTAGTGAAATTGTCAAGGGCGCAGTTGGAATGGTTGAAATGGCATTAGAGCAATTAAGCGAAAAGAACATCATCGAATTGAACGAGGAAAAGAAAGCTACAATGGTCAGCAATCTGTTAGTAGTATTATGTTCAGAAACAGATACTACGCCAGTCGTTAATACCGGATCTATCTGATCTTGAAATAAGTCGGGGGGAGATCCACATGGATGTAGAAACATTACGCGCATTCATCCTGCCCATTGTGGTATCTCTTGGCATCCTCGCCTACATCACCTATAATTTCGCCAGAGGGGGAATACATGTACGAGGAAAAGGGTGGCAAACAAAACAAGAAGCCCCCAAGCCCTACTACATTACTCAAACCCTCTTGATTATTATTTTCATTGGACAACTCATCAGCATTATTATTCGCGTGATTAAGTAAAATCATTTAGAAGTAATCCGAAACTGGTCAATATATTAATTTCGCCAATCAAATGCGAACGCTCAAGACTACAGAGGAAATGAGCCTATTATGTCGGAGGAATTGATTGATGCCGACATTCGAGTGGCTCGGACTTTGCCATCGAGATTCTATACAGGGCAGCAAGAATTCAAACACTTAATGAGCGCTTTTTCCGGTTGGCAATTTGCAGCTCATACCTCGCAGTTAGAGGCGAATATGATTCAGCCACTGAAACATATTGAGGCGATCAGCGGTGAATCAATGGTCTTGATTCGAAGTGATGAAACAAAGTGTGTATCCAATGTTTGCACACATCGCGGGATGCGTTTAGCACTTGAGGCATGTACAAAGAAAACGCTACAATGCCGATACCATGGTCGCACTTTCAATCTTGATGGAACGTTCCGTCATATGCCCGAGTTTGAGCAGGCGATTGAATTTCCAAGTGAAAGCGATGACCTTAAACAGTTCCCACTCAAGCAGTGGATGGGGATGTATTTCACAGCACAAGAAGAGATGCCTGACTTACCATGGGACATGCTTGAACAGCGCTTAGGTTTCCTCAAAGCAGAGACGTTCACTCATGATGAAAGCCGAGACCGTGACCATAGTGTTGAAGCGAATTGGCTCCTCTATGTTGACAATTTCCTCGAAGGTTTCCACATACCTCATGTTCATCCAGAACTCAACCAAACACTTGATTATTCAGGATATATTACTGAGACTTTTGATGGCGGAGTATTGCAAATAGGTAAGGCGATGGAAGGTGATGTCAAGTTTGACTTACCAGCAGACCATCCAGATGAAGGTCAAGATATTGCTGCGTATTACCTGTGGCTATTCCCTAATATGATGTTTAATTTCTATCCGTGGGGTTTGTCGGTTAACGTGGTTATTCCAGTGACTCACAACCAGTGTAGAATCCTTTACCGTGGCTATGTTGGTGACTCTGCATTAGCCAGTCAAGGAGCGGGTTCGGTATTGGATACTGTTGAACATCAAGACCAATGGGTGATTGAAGAAGTG